>CADCTO010000232.1 GCA_902805585.1 uncultured Armatimonadota bacterium
TCACCTCCTCGCGCCGCGGGGTGCGGCGCGCCGCACCCCGCGGCGCGCCGCCGCCGCCCCCCACATTCAACGATGGTGCTACTATACAGAAGGTGCCGTGCGAAGCACGCGTCCCCTAAACCCCCGTCCCCTTCCCCCGGAGGGAAGGGGGTGCCTGCCACCGATTCGGCTGCGGCTTGGCGCGGAGCAGCGGAAGCCCCCACCCCAGGCACCGGCTGCCTCGCTCTGCTCCTTGCGCCGTCGCCGGAAGGGGGCAATGGGGTTAGGAGGTATAACAAAACCATGTGGATTCTTGCTTGCGCGATGGCCGCGCTCCTGTTGCTCGCCGCCCTCCCGGCCGGCGCCGTGACCCCGATCGGGTTCGACATCGTCGTCGCCACCAACGGCAGCGACGCGGCGGCCGGCACCTTCAACAAACCCTTTGCGACCGTCCACCGGGCGCAGGAGGCCGTGCGCGAACTGCGGCGGAAGCAGCCCCAGCGCCGCCAGCCGATCCGCGTGCTGGTGCGGGCGGGGACGTACTTCCTGGCCCGCCCCCTGGTCTTCACGCCCGAGGACTCGGGCACCGCCGAGGCGCCGGTCATCTACATGGCCCGGAAGGGGGACAAGGTCGTCCTCAGCGGGGGGCGGAAGCTGTCGGGCTGGAAGGCGGTGGCAGGGAACCGCTGGGAGCTGAGCCTGCCCGAGGTCGCGCGGGGCGACTGGTATTTTTCGCAGCTGTACGCCAACGGCGAGCGGCGCAGCCGCCCGCGCCTGCCGAAAAGCGGCTATTACTTCGTGGCCGGGGAGATGGCGCGGGCGCCGGACTCCCCGGGCGCCGGGTTCGACCGGTTCCGGTTCCGCGCCGGCGACCTGAAGGCCGGCTGGCACAATCCGACGGACGTGGAGGTGCTCGCCATCCACATCTGGTCCATGTCCCGGATGCGCCTCAAGGACGTGGACGAGGCGAGCCGCGTCGTCCGGTTCACGGGCTCGACGTACGGCACGCCCTACTACGCCTCGTTCGCCCCGAACAACCGCTACCTGGTCGAGAACGTGCGCGAGGCGCTGGACGAGCCCGGCGAGTGGTACCTGGATCGGAAGAGCGGCGTCCTGACGTACCTGCCCCGCCCCGGCGAGACGCCGGAAAAGACGGCCATGATCGCGCCGCGCCTGGAGCGGCTGCTGGAGCTGAAGGGCGACGTGGCCGGCCGCCGCTGGGTGGAGCACGTCCGCTTCGAGGGGCTGACCTTCGCCCACAACGGGTGGAACGCGCCGCCGGAGGGGAACAGCTTCCCGCAGGCCGAAGTCAACCTCGGGGCGGCCGTGCATCTCGAAGGCGCGCGGGACTGCTCCTTGACCCGCTGCACGGTCACGAACACCGCCACCTACGGCGTCGAGATCGGGCAGGGCAGCAAGCGCTGCCGCCTCGAAGCGTGCGAGCTGACGGACCTGGGCGCGGGCGGGATCAAGATCGGCGAGACGGCCCGGCGCGACGACGAGGAGGCCGTGACCAGCCACAACGTCGTGCGCGACTGCCACATCGGGCACGGCGGGCGCATCCACCCGGCGGGCATCGGCGTCTGGATCGGCCATTCGCACCACAACACGGTCGCGCAGAACGACATCCACGACTTCTACTATTCGGGCATCTCGGCCGGCTGGTCGTGGGGGTACGGGCCGTCACACGCGCACCACAACACGTTCGAGAACAACCACGTCCACACGCTCGGGCAGGGCGTGCTGTCCGACATGGGCGGCATCTACCTGCTCGGCGTCTCGCCCGGGACGGTCGTGCGGGGCAACCGTTTCCACGACGTGTCGTCGTTCGACTACGGCGGCTGGGGCATCTACTTCGACGAGGGCACGACGGGCGTCGTGGCCGAGAACAACGTCACCCAGAACACCAAGACCGGCGGATTCCACCAGCATTACGGCCGGGACAACGTCGTCCGGAACAACATCATCGCCTTCGACGAGTCGTCGCAGATCGCCCGGACCCGCCACGAGGAGCACCGCTCGTTCACCTTCGAGCGCAACATCGTCTACTGGGACCGGGGCGCCCTTTTGCGCGGCAACTGGAACGCGAACTACGTCATCGACCACAACCTGTACGGGAACGCGGGCAAGCAGCCGCTGCGCTTCGGCGACCTGACGTGGGAGCAGTGGCGGGCGAAAGGAAACGACACGCACTCGGTCGTCGCCGACCCCGGGTTCGTCGCGCCCCGGAAAGGCGACTTCCGGCTCCGGGCCGACTCCCCCGCCGCGAAGATCGGCTTCCGACCGTGGGACCTGACGAAGGCGGGCCGCCTGACCAGAACGCGCGAGACCCGGGGCTACCCGCGCGCCTTCCCGCCGCCCCCGCCCCCTCCCCCGCCGCTGCCCATCGCCGAAGGCCTGGAGGACGTCCCCGTCGGCGAGAAGGTGCCGGGCGCGGCGACCCACGAGGAGAACGCGCAGGCGACGGCGCGCGTGACCGAGGAGGCGGCCGCGACCGGCAAACGTGCGCTCAAGTTCACGGACGCGGCCGGCCAGCAAAACCGCTACAACCCGCACGTCCACTTCAACCCGGCGTTCGTGAAGGGCGTGCTGGTCGGGCGCTTCGCCCTGCGCCACGAACCGGGCGCGGTGTTTTACCACGAGTGGCGCGACAACGCCAGCCCGTACCACGCTGGCCCGTCGCTGCGGGTGGAAGCGGACGGCAGCCTGACGGCCGGCGGCAAGACCCTGACGCGCCTGCCCCACGGCCAGTGGGTGCGGTTCGAGATCGCCTGCGGGCTGGGCGACGACGCGGGCGGCACCTACGACCTAATCGTGCGCCCGCCGGGACGGGCGCAGCCCCATCGCTTCCCCGGCCTGCCCTGCTCCCCTGCGTTCAAGCGGCTCGACTGGTGGGGGTTCGTCGCCGACGCCGCGCAGCCCGCCGTCTTCTACCTGGACGACCTGGCGCTGGGCCCGCGCTGACACGCCCGAGACGCAATCTTTTTGCAACCGCAACGTGCGGAAACAGCGAATCGTGCTATAATGCAAGAGAGTTGCGGCAAGGAGCGGGTCGACTGCCCGCCGTCACTGCCGGTCTTTACGGCACAGAGGGTTTCCAGATGGGCTCTTCGACACGATCTTCCCGAGAATCGGCGCCCGGCTATCTCGACGCGGCGGGCGCCACGGCGTCGTTCCTGTGCGCGATCCACTGCGCGCTGATGCCGCTCGTCGTCGGCCTGCTGCCGCTGGTGGGATTGAGCTTCCTGGCGAACGAGGCCACCGAGTGGGCGCTGATCGGCTCCTCCGCCGTCCTGGGGACCGCCAGCCTGTGCTGGGGGTACCGCGAGCACCGGTCGCGGCGGGCGATGGCCCTGCTCGCGGCGGGCCTGGCCCTGCTCGCGTTGGGGCGGTTCGCCCACCAGCGCGGGTTCGACCAGTACGGGGTCGGCATGCTCGTCGTCGGCGGCCTGACGATCGCCGCGGCGCACCTCGTCAACCGCCGCCTGTGCCAGTCGTGCCGGGTCTGCCATCACGCACAACCGTGATACGGCAGTAACCGCGCTGCCGTGCAGTGAACTACCGGCTTGAGAAGGCACAAAGTCCGCCTTCGTGGACTGATGCATCCGGCTCTTCAGTCGGCGGAGGCCGGCTTCCTGTACTCTATAGCCGGTAGTTCACTGCACGGCAGCGCACGGCAGGGCATCCGCTTGACAGTCACCCTTTTGGTGCGGTAACCTCAGCCAGGAAAGAAACCGCATGGCCGACGCTACCGCTCCGCGCACCTACACCAATCCCGTCTACCCCGGCTACTTCGCCGACCCGTTCGTCTGGCAGCACGACGGCGTCTACTACGCCGTCGGCACGGCCGCGGCGCCACCGCCGGGACAGGACCGGCCGGAACGAATATTCCCGGTCCTCCGCTCCGATGACTTCGTTCGATGGGATTTCGTCGGCAACGCGCTGCTGCCGCCGGACCCGGCCGTGGGCGCCGACTTCTGGGCCCCGGAGGTCGCCTACCACGACGGGCGGTTCTATCTGTACTATTCGGTCGGCACGGGCGACAAGGGCCACCAGCTCCGCGTCGCTGTCAGCGACGAGCCGACGGGCCCCTACCGCGACGCGGGCGTGTCGCTGATCGACCCCTCCGTGCACCCCTTCGCCATCGACGCCCACCCGTTCCGGGACGACGACGGCCAGTGGTACCTGTTCTATGCGCGCGACTTTCTGGACACCGAAAACGGCGTCCGCGCGGGGACGGCGCTCGCGGCGGACCGGCTCGTGAACATGACGCAGTTGGCGGGGGAGGAGCGGGTCATCCTGCGCGCCCGGAACGAGTGGCAGCGCTTCCTGGCCGACCGCCCGATGTACGACGGCGTGTACGACTGGCACACGCTGGAAGGCCCGTTCGTCCGCAAGCACGAGGGGCGTTATTACTGCCTCTACAGCGGCGGGCGCTGGGAGACTGAGGGATACGGCGTCGATTACGCCGTCGCCGATCACGTGCTCGGGCCCTACTCGGACCAGGGCGGCGAAGCGGCGGCGCGCGTGCTGCGCACCGTCCCCGGTCGCGTGTTGGGGCCGGGCCATAACTCGATCGTGCGGGGCCCGGACGGCACGACGGACTACATCGTGTATCACGCCTGGGACCTCGAACACACGCGGCGGCGCCTGTGCCTGGACCGGCTCCTCTGGACCTCAGACGGCCCCAAGTGCGACGGACCCACCTGGACACCGCAGACGGTCTGAGATAACTCACGCGGACCTATCCCCCCTTCCCCCTTCCCTGCCGAGCCGCTCCGTCGCGAACAAGGGCGCATGAACCCGCTCGCATTCTCCACTCTGGGCTGCCCCGCCTGGCCGTTTGACCGCATCCTACAGGCGGCGACCGAGTACGGCTATGACGCCATCGAACTGCGCGGTCTGCAAGACGAGATGGACCTGCCCCGCGCCCAGCCGTTCATCGCGGCGAACCGGGCCGCGACGCGCCGGCGCATCGAAGCGGCCGGGGTCGGCATCTGCTGCGTCTCTTCGTCGGGGGTCGTGGAGCAGAAGAACCTCGACCACGTGAAGGCGCACGCCGAACTGGCCCGCGACCTGGGCTGCCCGGTCGTGCGCGTCTTCGGGGGGAACCTGTCGACCGACGTGCCGCACGCGGAGGCCGTCGTCCGCGCGGCGCAGACGCTGCACGCCTTCGGCGACGCGGCCCGGGACGCGGGCGTCGCGGTCGTGCTCGAAACGCACGACGCGTTCTCGACCGGCGCGCAGGTGGCGGAACTCCTGGCGGAAACGGCCCACCCGGCCGTCTTTTCCCTGTGGGACCTGCACCACCCGTACCGCCAGGGCGAGGCGCCCGAGGAAACGCACCGGCACCTCGCCCCCACCCTGCGCCACATCCACATCAAGGACGGGCGCGACGGCGCCTACACCCTGATGGGCGAGGGCGACGTGCCCCTTTCGGCCATGCTCGACCGGATCCTCGACGGCGGATACGCCGGTCCGATCTCGCTGGAGTGGGAGAAGCGCTGGCACCCGCAGCTCCCCGAGCCGGAGGTCGCGTTCCCGCAGTACGCCCGCGCCCTGCGTTCCTACCTCGCCGGCCGGGACTAAAGCCCCCGGTTCCGCTCCGACAGTTCCTGGCGCTCCTCCTCCATCTCCCGCTTCAGCTCCTGCGTGTAGGGGGAATCGAGGGCTTCGTCCATGGAGGTGGGGACCTGCCCGGCGTCGCGGAATATCCCCGCGCGCAGTCCGAGCATGCCCAGGAAAACCAGGGCGGCCGCCAACGCCGTCATGTCCAGAACGAGTAGCCAGCGCCGCTGGGCGTACCGGCGCTGGAGTTTGACGGCCAGAGGCAGCGACCAGTACTCCTCGTCGCTTTCGGGATGGCGCCCCCGGCGTCCCGTGCGCACTTCCCGCTGCCACGCCTGGTACGTCTTCTCGAAATAGTCGTCCGGACGCGCCGCGTGCCGCTCGTGGTCCCGAAGCTCACGGCGCCACCTGGTATAGGTCTGCTCGAAAAAGGCTTCGGGACGCTCGGGCTGTTTCCGATGCTTCATGGTGTCCTGCTTCGTCGTTGAAATGACACCCCGTGGCGGCGAGGTGCATCTGGTGCGGTGCATGTATTGTACCGCAGTCCGAAACGAGGCGGCGCTCCCGGGAGGAAGACCGGCGTACGTACGGGCGCGCGACGTCCGGTGTGGTATCATCGCCCCATACGACCCGACGGCGCGCAGACGCGCCGTCGGCAGGAGCCCTTGAATGACACAGCCGCCCCCCGAAAGCCGGCGCACGACCACGACTCTGATCGCGCCGCCCTTCACCGCCTTCCACCCGGACGGCAGCCTGCATCTGGACCTCATCGAGCGGCAGGCCGAGTCGCTCCGCGCGAACCGCATCCGGGGCGCGTTCGTCTGCGGCACGACCGGCGAGGGGGCTTCGCTCTCCACCCGGGAGCGGATGCAGGTGGCCGAGCGCTGGTGCCAGGTCAAGGGGAACCTGGAGATCATCGTCCACGTCGGGCACGCCGGCATCGCCGATGCGCGCGACCTGGCCGCCCACGCCCGGCAGATCGGCGCCGACGGTGTCGCCGCGCTCGCCCCCTTTTTTTTCAAGCCCCGCACCGTGGACGAGCTGGTCGGCTTCTGCGCGGTCGTCGCGTCGGAAGCGCCCGAACTGCCCTTCTACTACTACCACATCCCCGCGCTCACCGGCGTGACGCTCCCGGTGGCGGACTTCCTGGACGCCGCGCGGGACCGCATCCCCAACCTGGCCGGGGCGAAGTTCACCTACGAGGACCTGATGGACTACGGCCGCTGCCTCGACCGGGCGGCGGGACGGCTGGAGATCTTTTTCGGGCGGGACGAGATGCTGCTCGGGGCGCTCGCGCTGGGGGCTACCTCGGCGGTGGGGACCACCTATAACTTCCTCGCCCCGCTGTTCCACCGCCTGACCGATGCGTTCGCGCGGGGCGATTTGGAAACCGCGCAAGCCGCCCAGGCGCAGGCCCGCGCCATCATCGCGGCCTTCCTCCGGTTCGGCGGTCTGCCGGCGATGAAGGCCGCGATGCGCTGGGTCGGCCTGGACTGCGGCCCGTTCCGCCCCCCGTTCGCCACGCCCGCGGATGCCGATCTTGCGACACTCCGCGAGACCCTGGAACGGCTGGATTTCGCCGGAGCGACCGGCGTCGTTCCGAACGGCGCGGCACCCCACAGCAAGTGATGCGGACGAGCGCGGCGCCGCCCGTGCCGGAAACGTCCATCCTCTTCGACCCACGGGCGCTGGGCTACTCCGCGTGCCGCATCCCCGCGCTGGTCGCGACAGGAAGCGGCGCCCTGCTCGCGTTCTGCGAAGCGCGGCGCGGCCAGGGCGGGGACTGGGACCTCATCGACCTCCTGATGCGCCGCAGCACAAACGGCGGGGCCACCTGGGAGCCGGCGCGCACCCTCGCCGAAGGCGGCGCGGGACTCGCGGGCAACCCGACCCCTATTGGGGACCGGAACGGCGCCGTCCACTTGCTGTACCAGCGTGACTACGGGCGCGCCTTCTACCGGCGCTCCGACGACGACGGCGCCACCTGGAGCGCGCCGCGCGACATCACCGACGTGTTCGAGCGGTTCCGGCCGGAATACGGCTGGCGCGTCCTCGCTCCCGGCCCCGGACACGCCATCCAGCTCCGCAGCGGCCGGCTGCTCGTGCCCGTCTGGCTCTCGACGGGTGAAGGGGCGGAGTTCGGCGCCGGTCGTCTCGGCCACCGCCCTTCGGTCGTGGCGACCGTCTTCAGCGACGACGCCGGCGCGACCTGGCGGCGCGGCCGGATCGTCGTACGCGACTCGGCGGAGGTCAGAAACCCGAGCGAGTCCGTGGCGATGGAGATGCAAGACGGCCGCGTGCTGCTCAACATCCGCAGTGAATCGCCGCGCAGCCGCCGGCTCGTCGCCACAAGCCCCGACGGCGCGGCCGGCTGGAGCGAGCCGCGCTTCCACGACGAACTCTTCGAGCCCGTCTGCATGGCGAGTTTGATCCGCGTGGGCCAGGGACCCGGGGGCAGGAACCGCGTCCTGTTCGCCAACCCGGACAGCCGGAACGCGGCCACGTCGCCCGGGGGTCCGGGCCGGCGCGAGAACCTGACGATCCGGCTGAGCCACGATGATGGTGAGACGTGGCCGGTCTCGAAGGTGCTCGAACCCGGCCCCGCCGGCTACAGCGACCTCGCCGCCGGCGCCGACGGCGCCATCTTCTGCCTGTACGAGGGGCGTGCCCGCGAGGGCGACAGGCTCCTCAACACCCACCTATCCCTCGCGCGTTTCGATCTGAATTGGCTGACCGGCGGAGGGAACGACGGAGAATAGTTCCCAGTGATTGGAACAACCCGGCGCCGACAGCCCGGCTACTCGTCCTTCGGGGCGCGCGCCATCAGGGCGGCGACCTCGCCGGCCGGCGACCCGCCCTCGAACAGCAGGCGGTGCACGGCCGCGCAGACCGGCATCTCGACGCCGACGCGCGCGGCCAGCGTCCCC
>CADCTO010000233.1 GCA_902805585.1 uncultured Armatimonadota bacterium
GGACCCAAGGCTGTTCGTGCCCAGAAGGGTGACCAGCACGTCGGCGGGCTTGACGAACACGATCTCGTGCGGGGTGCCGAACTCCACCCGGACGCGCGTGATGGCCAGCGACAGGGCGAACAGGATGCCGAAGAAGGCGAGGGCGACGCCCGGCGAGACGCCGACGAAGTTGCTCCACAGGAGCAGCAGGATGGTGCCGATAAGGATGCCGACGAACGCGAACCGGTAGCGCCGCGCTTCCCGGGGGTCTTCGGCGCGTAGCTGGTCGCCGTGCGCGCCGCGCTCGAAGGCGGAATCGAAGGCGCGCAGCAGGTATTTCCGGTTGGCCCAGACGAGCGCGAGCGCGAGCCCGATCCAGGCGCCCGACGAGATCTCGCGCAAAAACGGCCACCCCTGCGCCGCCCCCGGCCCGTCCCAGCCGGCCGCGCGCCCCGCGACGAAGTAGCCGCGCGCGAGGACGTACGAGAACCAGCACGAAAACGCCAGGTCGAGCGGGATGAAGTAGGCCAGCCCGATGGCGAAGGGGTAGAGCGAGGTCTGCATGCCGTAGGTGCGCACGGCCTCCCACGGCTGGGCGGTGAAGAACTGGCCGACGTCGTAGAGCTTGATCCAGGGGGCGTTCGGGACCGACGGGTACAGCTCGTGGATGCCGTTCAGCAGGCCGATGCCGAAGGCGAGGGCGAACCCGGACCACATGCGCCCGTTGCGGAAGAACCCGCTGCCCGGCTCGGTCATCGCGAGGGGGAGCTGGATGATCGGGAAGGCCAGACGCTCGTTTTCGGTCCAGGCTTTGCGGAACAGCACGGACACGCAGCCGAACAGGAAGACGAGCAGCAGGAAGAACACGCCCCACAGGAAGAGCGGTACCGACCAGTGGACCAGGTACCCCGTGGCGCGCTCGGCGGGCACGTTGCCCCGGTACCAGTATTCGAGGGCCTGCGCGTCGGTGACGAACAGGCCCGCGGGCAGGTTGCGCAGGAACAACTCCTGCCAGCTATTCTCGGGTTTGGCGAAGTGGAACGGGTGCGTGATCGAGCCGAACAGGTTCTGGAGCATGTCGTGGCCGGCGAACGTGTTCGACACGACGGACATGAGGTAGGCGGTCAGCATCTCCTCCTGCCGCAGCGCCTGGCCGGGCAAAACCCGCCGAAGGACGCCGTTGCCGATCACGAGGACGAGCAGCAGGAAGATCGGCGTGATGAACAGCGGCAGCGACGAGCCGTCGAGGATGTAGAAGCGCACCTCGACTTGCGTCACCCACCAGACGTTCAGCACCACGAAGGCGAGGCCGAGCAGGATGGCGCGCAGCGAGATGCCTGAGCGCACGGCGGCCGCGGCCCCTTGCCGGGACCGGGCGGCCTGCCGGTCCGCGCTGGCCGCCGCGCCTTTTGGTAGAGTTCTTGTTGCCATTCGTAGTGAACGTTTTAGCGGTGCCGCGGCGGTAGGGGAAGGACAGCGCCCGCGCGGGAGTCGTCCGGTATTCGACCGCGCCTCGGTACGGCGCGCGAAGGGGAGTACGCACCGTCACCGCGGACCCTGCCGTCCGCTACGAGTGGGTCCGGCGGGAGGACTCGCACCAGAGCCCTGTATCTTGTATTCGGGAAACCCGCCGCACTCTCCTCCTCGCCGTGGCGCGGCGGTCAAACCCGGCTTCCATCCCACCTACCCGGGCGGGCGGAAGCCGCCGATCGGCGCGAGGTCGTCGTCGGCGGCTTCCGCGGGGGATGCGCCTCCCCCCAACGGCATCAGGTCATCGGCGGGGGCAGCGGACGGCGAGGGAATCGGGCTCTGTCCTACTGCCGCGAGATCGGTCGCAGCCGTCGTGGGCGGTAGAGCCGAGGCGGGTGCCGGGCGGGGCGGAACTCCCGGCGACATTGCGGCGGACGCTGCGGGAACGGCGGACGCATGGCCGGGGGAAAACACGATCTGCGGCACCGGCATGCCCAGCCGCTGGAGCGCGGCGCGTGCCTGCGCGGCCATCGAGCCGTGCGGGAAGCGGCGCAGCATCTCGCCGTAGATTCCCGCCGCCTGCGCGCGGTCCGGCGACGTCTGCTCGTTCAGC
>CADCTO010000234.1 GCA_902805585.1 uncultured Armatimonadota bacterium
CGCGCGGGTGTCGTAGGTCGCACGACCCGACAGGTCCGCCCGGTATTTCTGCTTGTTGTACTGCCCGTTCGCGTCGATGTCGATGCTTCCCGTCAGTCGGACCTCGACCAGGGTGCCGCTCACGCCGACGATCCGGGTGCGGAGCGCCTTACGCTTGATCTCGTCCGGCTGCCAGTAGCCGGGACCCTCCTCGAAGCCGCCCAGGTGGAACTGCACGAGCCCGTCCAGCACGGGGCCGGTGATGTCACGCGTGGCGCCGACCTCGATGGTTTCGGGCACGAACCGGCGCGCTTCGTCCCCGGTGTACCACAGGCGGTCCATCTTGTAGAACGACGGCGCGAGCACGTAGCCCTCGCGCACGCCGTCGGGGGAAAGTCCGCGGACCACCGCGCGCAGCACCAGGCCGTCCTTCGGGGCGCGCGGGGCGCTGTTCCGGGGCAACATCCGGTCCGTGTTCGGGTCCGGGGTGCGCGCGAGGAGCCGTTCCGACCGGGGCATCCTCGCGTAGGCTTCCAGGCCCTTCCGCATCTCGCGAAGCGTCGCGTCCGGCTCGGACACGTTGTTCGAGCCCGCGATCAGCCGGCCGCTCGGGGTGATCACGTACAGCCCCTGCACGTGCCACGAGCCCATCCCGTTGTTTCCGCCGAAGCCGGTCTGGTTCATGGCGCCATGCACCAGCCGGTATTCGAGCGTATCGGCCCTGCCTTTTTCCTTCGCCTCCCGGTACGGCCCGGGCGCGTCGGCGACGGGTACGAACCGGCTCATGAGCGCGATGACGCGCGGGTCACTCACGACAGACTGCCGTGTTTTGACGCCGTTCTGTCAGCAGGCGCTGCGCGGGTCGCCCTCGTAGATCCAGAAAAAGATGGGCTTGTCCTGCGCCTGCGCCTCCACCAGCCCGTCGAAGAAGCCGCTCCGCCAGGACACGTCCTGCCAGCGCAGCTCCCCGGGCTTGATATCGACCCGGCGCTTGTTCGCCTCGTAATCGGCGGGCATCGGGGCCTTCCCCGAGGACGCGCCCGCCCAGAGCCCACACGCGGTGACGCCGGCGGCCAGAGCCGCCAGCGCGGGAATCGATCTCATCAGCAGCGCCTCTCCTTACAGATGCTCCGATTGTAGCCTACTTGCCGCCGTCCTGCAATTCAAGGACTGCAACGAAAAAGCCCCCACGTTGATTGTGGGGGCTTTCTGCACGTCACCTCAGGGCGCCGGACGCTTCACTTGCGGCGCGGCGCGGCTTTCCGATGGTTTGCGGCGGTCTTCACCCGAGTCGCGGTGCCGGCGCCGCCGCGGTAGGTCAGGCCTTCCAGGGCGATAGTGTACTCCTTGCGGGCCGCATCGTACTTCACGCTGTAGCGGGTCGGGTAGTAGCCGGCCGTCTCGTACGCCGCCGGCTGCGCGACCGGGACGGTCAGGTCCGGGTTCGTTTCCAGGAACGCTTTGGTGATCATCGGCTCCCAGAACGCCTGCCGCCCGTTGTACGTGCCGTACAGGAACGTGTACGTGAACGGCTGCTTGTTGAACTCCGGCGATTTGGGGTCGATCCAGTGCGCGCCCATGTACGGGACGGGCGGGATCGGCGGCAGGATGTAGCCCGCGGGGATGAACCGCGCGTCGGGCTGCTTCTGCGCCGTGCTGACGTTCTGGCCCGTGGCCGTGATCCTGGAGCGCACGTCGCGGCTGACGGTGTAGAAGTGGATGTCGAAATGCGGGAGGTCGTAGACGCCCGACGGCTCGTGCCCCTGCGGGTTCCAGTCCAGCGTGATGTGGTCGAACGGCGCCAACGCCACGGTTTTCGGCAGGGAAAGGGTCTTCTCCATCTCGCCCATTCGCTGCATCTTCGCCGGCAGGCCCGTCAGCGCCGTTTCGGAAAGCGTCACGCCCAGTGCCGTCGGCTTGCCCGCCTCGTCGAGCGTCACCCAGGAGCGCACCGTCCCGTTCCCTAGGATCGCCATGTCGCCGAGCTTGGTCCCGGCTTTGCTCGCCTTGCACTCGTCGCACGCGCTCGCCGGGCGCGCCCCAACCGTCACAGTCGTCAGCAGCAGTCCGGCAGCCAGCAT
>CADCTO010000235.1 GCA_902805585.1 uncultured Armatimonadota bacterium
GCTTCCCCCGCCCCGTCCCCGCCACCCCCGTGACCATCAAGAAGGCGCTGGACTATCTGGCGCCGCTGGCGGGGGCGGGCGGCACGGACATCCTCAAAGCGGCGGACTACGCGCTCAAGATCCCCGACGACCCGAACCGGCTGCGCATCATCTGCTTCCTGACCGACGGCTACGTCGGCAACGACATGCAGATCCTGGACTACATCAAGAAACACCGGGGCGACGTGCGGTTCTTCCCCATGGGCATGGGCAACAGCGTCAACCGCTTCCTGATCGACGGCATGGCGCGCGAGGGGCGCGGGACCGCGGAGTTCGTGACGCTGGAGACCGCGGGAGAAGCGGCCGCGGCCCGGTTCTACCGCCGTGTCGCCGACCCGCTCCTGCTCGACGTGGAAGTGGACTGGAACGACCTGCCGGTCGAGGACGTCTTCCCGAAACACATCCCCGACGTCTTCAGCGCCGGCCCGATCATCGTCAAGGGGCGCTACACGCGGCCGGGCCGGGGCCAGATCACCGTCCGCGGGCTGCTGCGCGGCAAGCCGTGGAGCCAGACGCTCGCCGTCGACTTCCCCGCCGCTAAATCCGACGGCAGCGCCATCGCGACGCTGTGGGCCCGGGAGCGCATCGAGGACCTTCAGGCGCAGGACTGGCTCGGCACGCAAACGGGAAACCCGGACCCGGAGATCAAGAACCGGATCGTCAACACGGCGCTGGAATACCGGCTGATGAGCCAGTGGACCTCGTTCGTGGCCGTCGAGGAGCGCGTCGTCAACGTCGGCGGCAAGCAGCGCACGCTCGACGTCCCCGTCGAAATGCCGGACGGGGTCGCCTACGACGGCATCTTCGGCCGGGAGGCGGAAGTGTTACTAGAGCAGCGACAAGAGCAGCGCGGACTCGGTCTCAGCTATTACGGCGTCACCGCCAACGGCGCCCTGTTCCGGGGCCGCGGCACCGTACCCGGGGGCACGGCGGGTGGCGTCGGCGGGGGCGGTTTCGGCGGCCGTTTCAGGACGCCTGCGGCACCCGCGCCTGCGGGAGCGGCGCCATCGAGGCCCAAATCCTCGACCGGGGCGGCCAAAGCGCCCGCCGCCGGCCCGCCGCCCAAGCCGGTCGCGCAGGCCACACCCGCGTTGCCGCCCGCGGCACCTTTGAGCAGTGCGGTCGCCCCTTCTCTGGACACCACAGCCACGTTGGGGGTCGGTTCTTACGCCGACGTCAGCGGCGTCGCCCTCGGCGATGAAGCGAGTCTGAAACGACTGGAATCCCTGAAACCCGAAGAGCGGCAGGCCGTGCTCCGGGAGGCCAAGCTCGCGCCCGCCCTGCGCGGCCTCGCCGACCTTGTGGCGAAGGAAGGCAAGAACGGCGATCTGGACAAGCCGGGCGTGCCGAAGGTCGAGAAGAACCGCGTCGAGGTTCAGGTCTGGCTCAACAGCCTGCCCGCGGACGCGCTGGAGAAGCTGAAGGCGCTGGGCTTCGAGCTGTCGGCCACGCTCACGCCGAACAAACTCCTTCTCGGAACAATCGCCGTGGATAAGCTGGACGCGCTCCTCGATCTGCCCTGGGTGCGGCGCGTCGAGCCGCCGCGCTTCAAGTAGCCCGTCGCGCACACGTCCGCCCTCCCGCCCATCAGACGGGAGGGCGTTTTCTTCTTCCGACACAAAGGAAACCGTTCCATGCCCTTTCGTCACCTGCTCGGGCCGTGGTCCGGAGCGCGCACGGCGCAAGCGTTGTGGACGCGGTTCGGCGCGCTGGCGGCGTGCCTGTCCGCCGCGACTCCCGCCCCCGCCGAGAACATCGTCTACCCCGCCGGGGCGGGCGTGTTCAACGTGCGGGACGCCCGGTTCGGCGCCCGGGGCGACGGCAAGACCGACGACACGGCCGCGATCCGGAAGGCGCTGGCCGAGGGCCTGTGGCAGCACCGCGTCGTGTACCTGCCCCGCGGCACCTACCTGGTGAGCGACACCCTCCGGTGGAACGACGGCCGGCAGAACAACACGCGGGGATGGGGCCCGTGGCTCCAATTGCAGGGGCAGAGCCGGACGGGGACCGTGATCAAGCTCAAAGACCGCGCGCCCGGCTTCGGCGACGCCGGCGCGCCCCGCCCGGTGGTCCAGACCGGGTCGGGCGGCAGCCACGGGAACAAGCAGTACACGGAGGGCGAGGGCAACGAGGCGTTCGAGAACCACATCCGCAACCTGACGGTCGACGTGGGCGCGGGCAACCCCGGCGCCGTCGGCATCGACTACCAGGCCTCCAACGTCGGGGCGATGCGCCACGTGTCGATCCGCAGCAGCGACCCGCGTGGCGCCGGCTACTGCGGCGTCAGCCTGACCCGGCGCGACAACGGGCCCGGCCTCCTCAAGGACGTTTCCGTGGACGGCTTCCGGTTCGGCGTCCGCACCGGCCAGGAGATCGCGCAGTTCGTGCTCGAAGACGTCACGCTCGCCGGTCAGGGCGAGGCCGGGGTCTGGGTGCGCGACTCCGTGCTGGCCGTCCGCAAGCTCACGTCGCGTAACTCCGTGCCGGCGGTACGGGTGTCGGGCGTGGCGCTGCTCGTGCTGCTCGACTCGCAGCTCCTGGGCGGGGCGGGCGGCGGCGCGGCGGCGGTAGAAGCCGAAGGGAACGAGGCGCGTCTGTTCCTGCGCCGCCTGCGCACGCAGGGCTACGCCGCGTCCGTGACGAGCCGGGGACAGGCGGACAAGCGGACCGCGATCCGCCAATGGCTGTCCGACGCGCCTTTCGGGCCTTCGGCCCGCGCCGGGGCCGCCCCGCCGCCGCTGGACCTGCCCGTGCGCGAGACGCCGGTCTTCGAGGATTCGAACCCGCGGAACTGGGCCGACGCGGGCGCGCCGTCGGGCTCCGACGACACCAGGGCCGTCCAGGCGGCCATGGATTCGGGGAAAGCGACCGTCTACTTCCGACACGGCACCTACCGCCTCCGCGACACGATCACCGTGCCCGCCCACGTCCGGCGCGTCCTGGGCGTGGGCACGCAGTTGGACGCCCCCGAGCGCCTGCCCGGCGGCCGGCCGATGTTCCGAGTGGCGGGCGGGACGGCAAAGGGCCTGACGATATTCGACCGCTTCACGTGCGGCGCGCGGGGCGGCTTCCTGGTCGAGCACGCCTCGCCGCGCGCGGTCGTTTTGCGCGACATCCTCCCGTTCGACGCGATGGTCTACCGCAACCGCGCCGGGGCGGGCCCGCTGTTCATCGAGGACGTGTCGGGCGCCGGCTACCGGTTCGACCACCCGACCCGGGTGTGGGCGCGCCAGTGGAATTTCGAGGGCGCCGGCGAGCCCAAGGTCGTCAACAACGGCGCCACGATCTGGGCGCTGGGCTGGAAGCACGAGGGCCACGAGACCCTGATCGAGAACCGCAGCGGCGGCAGGATGGAACTGCTGGGCGGGTTCGCGTACACGTTCGGCGTGGACCCGCAGAAGCCGGCCTTTGTCAACGAGGACGCGAGCCTGGCGCTCTCGTTCGCCGGCACCACGTACGCGGGCGAGGCCGGCTTCTTCCGCGTGCTGGTGCGCGACACGCGCGGCGGGCGCACGCGGGAGTTCCGGCGCGCTGACGCCTTCGGGCGCGGGGCGGCGGCCAGCGTGCCGCTGTACGTCAGCGTCACCCCGTCACCGCCGCGCCCGGCACCGTGACGGGCCTGATGCCCACCGGCAGGTAGCCTGGCGCCCCGTCGCCGTCCCTCAGCAGGGGAGTACGTCCTTGCATCTATCCATCCGGCAGTGGCGTGTTATACTGTTTTTGTGTGCCCGGGAATGATCGCGCGTGACAGACGTTGCGGTTCGTGCATGGCCCCCTTTTTCTCGGTCTCCGGCAGGCGGCCGACCGAAACCGGGGGCTTTTTACGTGGAAGCGCCTATCGCTGGCGCCCGGCGCGACCGATGTGGACAAAAAGGAGTCGGGGAGACTATGTTTTCAAGGGCCGTCAACCTTTTCGTTGAGGGCGGGCCGATCATGTGGCCGCTGCTGCTCTGCGCCGTCGTCGCGGTCGCCGTGATGCTGGAGCGGTTCATCTCGATCAACCGCGCCGCGCGGGACAACGAGGGGTTGACCGAACAGGTGCGGGACCTGCTCAAGCAGGGGCGTGTGGACGAGGCGCTCAAGCTGTGTGAGGACACGCCGGGTCCGGTGCCCGCCCTGCTCGCCAACGGCATCCGCAACCGCGACCTGGACTCGGACTCGATCGAGCGCGCGATGGAAGAGCTGGCGCTGCGCGAGACGCCGCTGCTCTACAAGCGGCTGGGCGTGCTCGACACGATCATCACGGTCGCGCCGCTGCTCGGGCTTCTGGGCACGGTCACCGGCATGATGAGCACCTTCAACGTGATCGGGCAGGCCGGCCAGAACAACCCCAACGCCATCACCGGCGGCATCGCCGAGGCGCTGATCGCCACCGCCACGGGTCTTGCCATCGCCATCGTGACGCTGGTCGGCTACAACTACCTGACCGAGAAGGTCAAAGAGATCATCGCCGAGATGGAGATCCGGGCCACGCAGCTCCTGAACATCCTGGCGGGCCTGCGCCGCGGCGACGCGCGCGGCGTGACCGCCGGAGAGGGCATCAACCGTGAAGTTGCGTCGAGCCGAGCTTAGAAAAGCCCGCATCGAGATCATCCCGATGATCGACACGATCTTCTTCCTGCTCGTGTTCTTCATGATGTCGAGCCTGCAGATGACGCAGATGTCGGCCCACAGGGTGAACCTGCCGCAGAGCACGACGGCGGAGGCGAAACCGGTCGATAAGATCGTCGTGAGCGTGTCGAAAGAGGGCGAGTACTACATCGACCGCGTCAAGGTCGCGTTCCCCGACATCCTGCCGCGCTTGGAGGCGCGCGTCAAGGAGAACCCGAACGTCGTGGTCGTGCTGAACGTGGACCGGGACCAGCAGGTCGGCGAGCTGCAGGGCATCATGGACGTCGCCAAGCAGTCCAACCCCGGCAGGCTGCTGCTGGCCACCGCCCCCCGGGACGTGGGGGACCTGCCGCGATGAGGCGTTTCGTCAACGTCCGCCGGAATGAGATAAAGAAGGCCCGCATCGAGATCATCCCGATGATCGACGCCATCTTCTTCCTGCTGGTGTTCTTCATGATGTCGAGCCTGTCGATGGTGCGCCTCAACGGCATGGGCGTCAGCCTGCCCAAGGCCAGCACCGCCGCGTCGCCCCCGCCGCCCCGGATGATCGTGACGGTGGACAAGGCGGGCGACTACTACCTCAACGTCGACCCGATCCGGCCGGCGGCGATCCAGGCGGCGCTCCAGGACCGCGTCAGCGCGAAGCCCGAAACCGTGATCGTGGTCAACGTCCACAAGTCGCACAACGTCCAGACCCTGATCTCGGTCATGGACATCGTGAACTCGGTGAAGAAGCCGGACGGCGGGCAGGCCGCCGTCATGATCGCCACGACGCCCATCAATGCCCGGGGTGAAGCCGTAGCGCCGGCCGGCGCTGCGGCGGCGGGAGGCGGGTGACGCGCCATGTTCCGTGACAAGCTGCTCGGCGCCTGTTTCCTGGCCTCGCTGGTCATCAACGGCGCCGTCATCGCGGCCGTCGGCAGCTCGGGGATGTTCTCGCGCGAGGACCTGCTGAACCAGATGAAGGTGGTGGAGGTGGAGCAGTACAGGCCGCCAGTCCCGGTCAAGCCCAGGCCGGCCGCCCCCAAGCCGCCGCCGACCAGGCCCGAACCGCCGGAGCCCAAGCCGCCCAAGCCCCCGCCCCCCGAGGAGCAGCGCGTCCCGCCGCCCAGGGTGTCGCCGCCGCCACCGGTGGCGCCACCGGTGGCGCCACCGCCGCCGCGGCTACCGGCGCGCCTCACCGACCGCCGACCCGCGGCGACAAAGCGCCCGGTGCGCGATCAGCAGGATCGCGCACCGTCCCGGACGCAGGTCGTGGCGCAGAACACCGACAGCGCGCCGGCCTCGACGGGCAGCGTCAGCGCGCAAGGCGCGGTCCCGGTCAACCCCAGCAGCGGTGACACGCGGGACCCGACCGGCACGCAGGACCCGCCGACGCGCCCCGTCGGCCGCCCGGCGCCCGAGCCGGTACGGCCGGCGCCGCCCCCGGTGGACACGCCCCCGGTGCCGGAGGCGCCGCCGAAGAGCGAGCCGCAGAAACCGGAGCCGAAGCCTGAACCAAAGCCCGAGCCCAAAAAGGAGCCGGTGTACGAGGACCGGGAAGCCGACCGGCAGGACCCGGAAATGATCGGGCGCCCGCGCGTCCGCCTGACCGGTTCCATCGACCTGTCGAGCCTGTCTTCGACCGTGGTCATCATCACGGGCGTGGCCGACGAGAGCGGCGTGCCCAAGAACCTGAAGGTGAAGCGCTCCAGCGGCGACCGTGAAGTCGACGAGGCCATACTCGCGGCGGTGCGCAAGCAGCGGTTCAAGCCGGCGATCCAGGACGGCGTCGCCCGGGAAGCTCCCTTCAGGGTAGAACTGCGCGTTGCCGGATAGCGCGTGCTGTCGGTCCGGCTTCGGGACGATGCCTACTCCGTCCCGAAGTCGGACCCGGACGCCCAAAACCTCTTCCTTACCAGACAGACAACAAATTTCTGTACATGGCATGCGGGAAGGAGGAGGAGCGGGCGAAAAAATATAACTCGCTATTCAGTCCCATCTGTCCGAAACAAGTAAAGGTGCTTGTTTTCCATCATCCCGCGCCAGAGCAGACGTCGCCCCTTTGCGCCCATTCAGCGATGCATGGCGAGCAAACGCGTGGCACGGCTCCTGTCACAACGGCGCCCCATGTCCTCGTCCGCCAAGTCCCTGTGCGTCAGAACGCGTGGGCGATCCGATCCGTACGACACATCTGCCGACACGATCACGGAAATGCGCCGCGGCCAGGGCACGGCGCAGCCGAGCCTCAGTAGGTACTGCCTTTTCTTGGAAGCAAGATAAGAGGGGGACTCATGTCTAACAAGGGGAAATCTTCCCGACGACGGTATGGCGCGTTCCTGCGCTTGCTGTCTCTGTCTCTTCCGGTCGCCGCGAGCGTGATGATCGTTCCGATGATCGTCCAGGCCGCCACCACCGGCACCGTCAGCGGGACGGTCGCCAACGCCAAGCTGGACGACCAGCGCGACCCGGTCAAAGACGCGGCGGGCAACCTCCAGGCGGACGCGCCGCAGACGGGGGCCAACGTCCGGCTCGTGCCCGTCGGCGGCGGGCCGACCAGCTCGACCGTCACCGGACCGAAGGGGCGCTACACGTTCACCGGCGTGCAGCCCGGCCGCTACCGGGTGGAGGTCTCGCTCGTCACCTACGAGAACGCCGCTGCCCAAACCGACGTGACGCAGGACCTGGTCAGCACGGTCGACTTCGCGCTGACGCCGGAGCCCGTCAATTTTACCGGCGACATCGTGATCGAGACAGTGCACCCGACCGACACGGCCACCAGGACCGGGATCTCGCCGCGGCGCGAACAGCTCACCAAGGCCACGCCGTTCCACCTGTACCAGTTCTCGGGCCTCCTCTTCGGCTCGCCGGGCATCACGACCGACACCGAAGGCTACACCTACATCCGCGGCTCGGACGTCAACCAGGTCGGCTTCCAGGTGGACGGCATCGACGTCACCGACTTCCTGACCAACACGTTCGGCACCAACATCGTCTCGGTCGGCCTGAAGAACATCAACCTGTACACCGGCGGCGCGAACGCGTCCTACGGCGGCAAGGCGGGCGGCTTCATCAACCAGGTGACGCAGAACGGCCGCGACCTCCGGGGCGGCATCGCCGAGTTCACCTCCGGGCCCAGCAACGGCCACAACTACCGGGGCACCAACCTCCAGTACGGCAACATCAGCGGCAACCTGGACTACTACGGCGCGTTCATCGGGTTCGACAACGCCTTCCCGGGGAACACCGCGCTCCAGAGCCTGAACGCGTCGGCCGACGGCCTGCTCAAGTTCAACTACTACGCCAGCCCCAACGACACGGTCACGGCCTACTACAGCCAGGGCTTCGCGGACTACGAGGCCTACCAGCCCCGCGCCCACTTCCCGACCGTGGACGACGCGCCGTTCAAGTACGACGACAGAGAGGCGCGTGCCTATGCGCGCGGTGAGTACCAGCAGGACCACAACACGCAGGGCAACACCATCCTGTACCTGAACTACCGGCGCAACCTGAGCCCGACGTCGTTCGCGACCCTGCGTACCTACAACTTCTCCACGTTTTATAACCTCCACCTGGAGAACACGGGCGCGCTGTACGAGCGGCGCAACTCGGCCTACACCGGCCTCCAGCTCAACTATGAGAACCAGTTCACGCCGACGTACCGGCTGCAAGCGGGCCTGGAGAACATCAACACCAACACGTCGCGCTACGAGCTCGTCCAGCACTTGAACCGCCACGCAAGCTATGACTGGCGGGACCCCGCCTTCCCCGCGTACGGGTACACCCACCGCGTCTCCCGCGTCAAGCCCCGGGACTCTCC
>CADCTO010000236.1 GCA_902805585.1 uncultured Armatimonadota bacterium
CACAATGTCGCCGAAACTGACGACGGCCTCGACGTCGAACCAGTCGATGCCGGACGAGACCT
This sequence comes from uncultured Armatimonadota bacterium, assembly GCA_902805585.1. Taxonomy (GTDB): domain Bacteria; phylum Armatimonadota; class Armatimonadia; order Armatimonadales; family Armatimonadaceae; genus CADCTO01. Next base: position 63 of record CADCTO010000236.1, read on the forward strand.
TGAACGCGATCGTGGGCCGGTTGCGGTTGACCCGGGCTTTCGTCAGCGCTTCCTCGCCGAAGACGGTGAAGCCGGCTTCGGCCAGGCGCGGGATCTGGTGCAGCAGGAAATCGACGGGGGTGACGCGGGCGCGCAGGGTGAACCGGCCGGGCTCGGTGCTCCGCTTCAGCCCGTGGCTGGAGGAGAGTTCGGTCCAGGCCTCCTGCTCCTTCTCGGGCTGGCGGGCGATGCGCACGAGGACGAGCGAGTCCTCGTTCTTGCGGCGGGTGGACTGCGCGGGCAGGGCGGGGTCATAGGCGAGCTCATGGTCGCCGTAACCGAAGCGCAGGTGCGCCTGCAGTTCGCCCTCGTTCTCACTCAGGTACAGGCGTCGGACCGGCTCTTCCGGCGGCGCGTCCTCCCAGGCCAGTCCCTTCCCCGTGACGGGGACGCGCTCGGCGAGGGGCAGCAGGTAGCGGTCCAGGAACGCCTCGCGGTCCTCGGCGGGGATCACGATGTCCGGGTGCTCCAGGAGCGTGCGGACCTCCTTGCCGGCGTCCGCGAGGCGGAACAGCGTCGTTCTGGACAGCACCCACAGCGGCTCCGGGCAGAACACCTCGGTCTGCTCGGGGCGCAGCCGGAACGTCTCGTCGCCGACGACCGCGGCGGGCACGAGGCGCAGGCCCTGGGCGTCCTCGATCAGCTCGACCTGTGCCGTGCCCGGCTCGGCCAGGACCCGGACCGGCGTCTTGAGCGGCGCGCTCTCGGTCCCGCGGAACACGAGGCTGCCCGACAGCCGCGGGAGCAGCGCTTCGTAGGCCATGTCGCGGTCGGAGTAGTAGTAATACGCGTACTGCTGGACGAGGGCGGCGAGCTGCGCGACCGCCTGGTTCTCGGGCGTCACGTTCACGAAGCGTTTGGAGTCGATGCCCGAGCGGACGCCCTTCACCTGCATCCCGAGGCTCTGCTGCTTGACCGTCCGGGCGACCGCTTCGGGATCGTCCAGGGTGTCGGGGGGGAAGCTGCTCGCCGGCAGGCTGTAGGGGTAGATGCCCCACGTCGAGCCCCGCTTCTGGAGGCTGAAGAACAGCACGGACTTCGCCGCCGCGGCGGCAGTCTTGCGGGGGGTGTCTTTCAGGACGCCGCCCAGCACGGTCTCCCACGTCGTCGGCGGGTGCGCGCGCAGGTAGTCCTGGAGCTTGAGGACGGCGGCCACCTTGTGCTTGCACAGCACGTCCACGTCCTCGATGCCGACGGGGCAGGTGCAGTCGATCAGGGCGGCGCCGTCTTCGACCCCGACGTGGACGTGGTAGATGCGGGTGCCGAGCACGCGCAGGTACGCCTCGTGGTCCTGCACGCGCTCGATGTACGCGCGGCCCTGGCGGTAGTAGGCCTGCCCCCGCTGGACGGAGCCCTGGTCGCGCGAGGCGAGCAGGGCGGGAATGTTCAGGGATTCGAGGGAGAGGACATTTCGGCGCATACCGTCAGAATGGTACCACAGGGGGACCGGATGAGAAAGAAGCCGTCAGCCCCGCGCGGGCGTCCGCCGGTCCGGCAGGGGGATGAGCCGGATGTTGCGGAAATGGATCTCGGAGCCTTCGGACTGGAGGCCGATCTTGCCCGCCCACTCCTCCGCGCCGGTCCCCTCGTTCAGCACCTCGCCGTTCACCGTGAGCGTGACCCGGTCGCCGTCGCAGGTGATCTCGTACGCGTTCCACTCGCCGACCGGCTTCTCGTTGGTCTTGATCCGGTTGCGGTGGCGCGGCGTCCCCTTGTCCACCCGCTCCTCGGGCGTGACCAGCCGTGCACCCTCGATCAGCCAGAAGTCGCCGGCCGCCCCACTCTGGAGTTGTGCCTCGATGCTGCGCGGCCACACCTGGTCCTTGCCGATGATGCGTAAAAGCACGCCGCTGTTGCCCGCCTGCTTGGTCACCGGGTTGAAGCGCCACTCCAGCTTCAGGACGTAGTTCTTGTAGGACCGGACGGTGCGGATGTAGCCGGCGGGGTTGCCCTTGCAGATGATGGCCTTCTCCCGCGGGTCGATGCTCCAGACCTGCTGCCAGGGCACTTTGGGGTCGCTGAGGTGGAACGTCCAGCCGGAGAAGTCGCGCCCGTTGAAGAGCGGGACGGCCCCGGGCTCGGCGGCCCGCCCCGCCGCGCAGAAGCCTACGAGGACGGCGATGAGGACAGCAGGGACACCCAGGGCATTCCGGATACGACGCATGGTGCTGCTTCCTTGCGCGCCCGCCGGTGTGGGTATGGGATAGGCGCGTGTCAGGGTAGGATACGCCGGTAGCGGTGACGGTTCCTGCTGGCCGTGAGGGCGGGCCACTCTTTGTCACGGCCAGGGGAACATGGGGGCGTTCCAGCCGACGCGCTGCGTGCTCATCAGCGCCCAGAACACGGCCATCGTGAACTCGCCCAGGATCATGCCGAGCATGAACGGCGCCCAGCGGCGGTACAGGGCGATGCCGCCGAAGCGGGCCTGGATGCCCTTGAGCAGCCAGGCGAGGAAGAACGGGAACCAGAACACGTACATCGTCCACGTCGGCGCGATGGCGTAGCCCAGCGGGTTCAGCGGGAACCAGGTGAACTGCGCCCGCAGCCAGACCAGCAGGGCGGTGACGACGATGCCGACGCCCAGCCCGCCGTACGCCGTGGCGTCGGTCGGGCGGGCGCTGCCGCGGATCGCCCCGAGCGTCGTGTTGAACATGTTGCCCGCGTTGCCGTTCGGGTAGCCGTACAGGTTCACGTTGCCCAGCTGGTAGCTGAACTGGAGGAAAAAGAAGCTCGCCACGACGAACCCGACCACGATGGCGAGCAGGAGCGGCGCGAGCAGCGCGCGCGGCCGCATCCCCGTCTCGCCGGCCATCTTCTGGCTGTCCATGAACGGCGACAGGAGCACGCCGCGCAGGTCGCGGGTGAACACGATGTCGGTGAGCGCGACGAGCGACAGGTTGGGCGCGCCCAGGGTCGGCAGGGGCGCGACGAGCCGGATCAGGTGGCTGGGCAGGAAGCTGGTCTCGGTCATCAGGAGGCCGGCCTCGGAAACGCTGCGCGTCATGATGATCGCCACCACGAACAGGTAGATGCCCATCTGGGCGAACGCGAGCAGGGGGCTCATGCCGGCCAGCGACAGCCACAGCACGATCCCGCCGAACGCGGCCACCAGCCCGACGAAGGCCGCCCGGTAGCTCAGCAGCTCGCCGCTCTCGTCGAGGGGTTTCTCGGCGGGGCCCCCGAACGCCGTGGTCCAGGCCTGGCGGAAATACGGCCAGCCGATGCGTATCTGGGCGGCGATCAGGACGAGGTAGGCGCCCGCCGCCTGGTAGCCGGTCCAGACGCGCGCGTTGTGGGTGCCGATGCCCTGCGGCTGTCCGCCTAAAACGACAGCCACCAGGTCCTGCGCCCGCGTCAGCAGAAAGAAGAGCCAGAGCGAGAGCAGCAGGTCGCCGGGCAGGAAATACGCGAAGCCGATCGCCGCCAGCGAGACCCAGAACCGGATGCCGTCCATCTCGCTCCACGGGCGCTGCGTGAAAAGCGGGCTGAGGTTGAAGTCGAGCACCAGGGACGGGACGTTGGGGAAGTTGGCGGACAGGCCGTTCAGGCCGAACACCAGGACCGGCAGGGCGAAGCCGGCCCACATCGTCCGGTTACGCAGGAACGGCTGGTGCTCGATCTCGTCGTGCAGGATGGCGAGCGGCAGTCGGGTCAGCGGGAACGACAGCCGCTCCTCCTCCACCCAGCGCCGCCGCAGGAGCGCGGCCAGGCAGACGAACACCCAGACCACGCAGGCGATCAGGACGAACCAGACCAGCAGCGGCCCGACCCAGATCCCGAACGGGAGCGTTTCGCCGGGACGCAGGCCTTCGTGGTACCGGCGGATCGTGTCCGGCATCGTCAGCGCGGCCGAGGGCGTGAACGGCATCGCCCAGGCCGGCAGATGCCGCGTGACGTAGACGTGCAGCGCGTTCGCCTCGGTCCCGTAGTAGGGGAGGTAGGCGAGGGGCGGGATCAGCTTCTCGACCACCCCGCGCGTCGAGACCATGACGCCGACGAGGAGCATGACGTAGACGACCAGGAGGTCTGCCCGGCTGAGCAGCTCGCGCCGGAGCAGGCGCCCCAGGCCTCTGCTGACCAGGGCGAGCGCGAACAGGGCCGCGACGGCGGGCGGCGCGAGCTGGAGCACGCCGAACTGCACGGTCTTCGACACCATGTCGGCGTAGACGGAGACGAAGCAGATGGCGACCAGGAGCGGCAGGGCCACCAGGAACGCGCGAAGGCGCGGCACGGACCCGGAGGAGGACGCGGAACGCTGGGCCGCTTCGTGGCCGGGCGTGAGGATGGAGGACTGCCGCTGTTCGGACGCGTTGACCAAGTAGTGGCTCTCCGGTTCCGTGCAGGGCGGGCCTAGCGTGTCCGGGCCCGCCCGCTGCTGCATCGCGTTTCGGCAGAGCCGCCGGGTTTTCCTGCTACCGGAGGGGGTTTCCCTTACGTCGGAGCCTCAGAGGCCGCAGTCAGGGCGCGTGCTGCTTGCGCCTCCGCTTCGTACCAGTCGAACTGCTCGATCTCTTCGCCCGGGGGCAGGCAGCGCACGACGAACTGCGGGGCGTTTTTCCAGTCGCGGCCGCTCTCTTTTTCGAGGCGCTGCATGGTCCCCATGTCCGGGCCGTCCCACAGCACTTCGCCGTCGAACAGGGCCAGGTACCGCCCGCGGAAGCGATCCGCCAACTCGCCCTGCTGCTCCCGGTAACGGGCGACGCAGTCCGCCCCGCGCCGGAGTTGTTCGTCGCGCTTGGTGTCGCCCTCGTGTCGCCGGACTTCAAAGGGGGTGGCTACCTCTTCGGGCGGCGGGCCGAGCACATCGATCTCGTCGGCGCGGTTGGGTCCCAGGCCCGCCTCGGCGGCCAGCTTGATCGCGTTCCGGCGGTAAAAGAACGGGTGGGCGGGGTAGTCGCCGCACGGGTCGAAGTCCATCACGCGGGCGCCCACGCTGTCGGTCGCGACGATGTTCGTGCCGGCCAGCAGGACGCCCGGGCAGAGCGCTTCGCCGCCCCACTCGCTCTTGTTCGCCGCCACGATGCCGTCCACCACGTTCAGGCAGGGCCGCATCCACTGCGCCAGGTCGGACAGCACGCGCGGCAGCCGGATCAGGCGGTCGTGCAGGTACATGCGCGGCGCGCCGTAGACCCGCGTGGGCATCCACCCGAACAGGTTCTTCATGCACAGCGTGCAGCCCATGCTGGCGTGCGCCTTCATCTTGGCGACCGAGACGAAGGCCTCCGCCTCGGCCAGCTCCCGCGGCAGCGTGTAGCGCCGGAACAGCGCGCCCGGGTGCGAAACCTCGACCTCCGTCAGCTCGCTCGCGTTGAAGTCGACCAGCCGGACGTTCGGGTAGCGCCCCAGACGCTCCGGCAACCCGAGCTTGGCATAGAGCCCGTGCGAATCCCCGTCGGTCGACGCGTCCCCGATGACGATGTCCGCGTCCGTGACGGCGCGGATGGCGCGGATCGTCCCTTCGACGACCGCCGGGTCGGTCAGTTCCGTCTGCTTCTCGTGGGTCAGCACGACCCGGTGGACGCCGGCGTTGATCTTCACCGCGATGCTGCGCGCGTCACGGAAACCCTTCCCGTAGTCGCCGAGTCTCTGTATCGCCTCTTCCGTACGCCGCACGACCTCGGCGTCCCCGGCGCTCGGCGTGCAGGGCATCAGGCACACTTTTTCTCGTTCTTGCAATGTCTGGCCTTCCTGTCTTTGTCTCCCAGGGGTTGTTACCCACCCGGGGCCGGTAACGTCTCACGAACTGCGGCAAGGCGGATACGACCGGTGCGGCCCCGTCGCCGTCACCCCGATGTCGCCGAACTCCGTCATCGAGTTGTGATATAATTCAGGCGTAGACACACGTCTGCGGCGGGAACCGGCGCGGCGCCGGGCCCTGAAGATGCGCGCCGAACCGTCCGACATATTTTACAGGTACCTCTGTGCCGCCGCCGCGCTGTGTGCACCGGCCAGGCGCCTCGGACAGTTCAATCGTTTCGCAGGAAACCGTGGCCGTGGAGATCATGACCGATGTACGCCCTATGAGCGCCGCCGATCCGTCGCCCGTCCCCCCGCTCTCCGTGCGGCCGCTGAGCCCGGAGATCGACCGCCTCGCCCGACTCCAGGCGGTCACCGCGGCGCTGTCCGAATCGCTCACGCCGGGCCAGGTCGCCGAAGTGGTCGTCGAGCAGGGCCTGGGCGCTTTAGGCGCTCGCGCCGGATCGCTGGCGCTCCTGACGGAAGACGGCCGCGAACTGGAGCTGGTGCGCGCGGTAGGTTATCCGGTGGAGCGCATCGAGCCGTGGCGCCGCTTCTCCGTGGACGCGCCCGTGCCGATCGCCGACGCCGTGCGGACGGGGCAGCCCGTCTTCCTCGAGAATTGGGACGCCTGGCTCGTCCGCTACCCGGCGGCGGCGCCCGGCGATTCTCCGGCGGATCGTCAGGAGGCGTGGGCCGCGCTTCCGCTCCTGGTAGAGGGGCGCGCGATCGGGGGTATCGGCCTGACCTTCCCGGGTGCGCGCACGTTCGACGACGCCGACCGCGACTTCATCCTCACGCTGACCCGGCAGTGCGCCCAGGCGTTGGAGCGTTCGCGCCTTTACGACGCCGCCCGGCAAGCGCGGGCGCGGGCCGAGGCTGCGCAGGAGCGGATGGCCTTTCTGGCCGAAGTGAGTGCGGCGACGGCCGCCTCGCTCGACTACGAGACGACGCTGTCTGACGTGGCCCGCCTGGCCGTCCCCGGGATCGCCGACTGGTGCGCCGTGGACGTGCTGGGCGAGGACGGGGCGCTCCAGCGGCTCGCCATCGCGCACGTCGATCCCGCCAGGGAAAAGTGGGGGCGGGAACTCCAGGACCGCTATCCGTCCGACCCCGACGCGCCGCACGGCGTCCGGAACGTTCTGCGCACCGGCCGGGCCGAGTTCTACCCCGACATCCCTGATGCCCTGCTCGCCGCCTCCGCCCGCGATCCGGAGCACCTCGCCCTGCTGCGCGCCGTCGGCTTCGCCTCGGTGATCATCGTGCCTCTCCAGGCACGCGGCCGGACGCTGGGCGCGGTCACGCTGGTCACCACGTCCGAGTCCGGACGGCGCTACGACGAAGGGGACCTCGCGTTCGCCGGGGAGATCGCCCGCCGGGCCGGCCTCGCCGTCGACAACGCCCGTCTCTTTCGGCAAGCCCAGGAGGAGCGCAACGGGAACGCGATCATCCTGGAGAGCATCACGGACGCCTTCTACGCCCTGGACCGGGACTGGCGCTACACGTACGTCAACCGCCAGTGCGAACGGTACTACAACAAGCCCCGCGAGGAGCTGCTCGGGAACGTCGTTTGGGATGTCTTCCCGATGGCCGCCGGGACCGCCTTTGAGGAACAGTTCCGCCGGGTGATGCGGGACAGGACCGCCGCCCATTTCGAGGCGCGGTCGCCCCTGACGGGGTGCTGGCTCGAGATGCACGTCCACCCCTCGGCCAACGGCCTGTCGGTGTATTTCCGCGACATTACCGAGCGCAAGCAGGCGGAGGAGGAGCGTCGCTACGTCACCACCCACGCCCGGTGCCTTCTGTGGCACGGCACCATCGTGGAGTTCGATGACGGCGGTTTCCGGTGGGACACCGATGTCTCCGACGAAGCGGCGGCGCAGGCGTTCTTCCCGCTCGAACGGTTGCCCGAAGAAAAATACACCCGGGCCTGGTACCGCCACCGGCTGCCCGAAGGCCAGGCGCTGACCGACCGGCTGTCGAGCGAGGCGCTGCGGGCCGGCAGGCGCCACTACAGCGCGGAGTTCCGGTGCCGCGACCGGGACGGCCGGGTCCGCTGGTTTTTCGAGCAGGTGAGCCTCGACCCGCGCCCGCTCCGCCCGACGGGCCCGGAAGGCGCGCGCCAGGTCCGCCAGTGGCGTACGGTCGGCGTGTGCACCGACATCACGGAGCGTCTGCAGGCGCTCGAAGCGATCCGGGAGAGCGAGCAGCGCTTTCAGGGGCTGGCGGACGCCGCGCCCGTCCTCATCTGGATGAGCGATGAGGACGCGCTGTGCACCTACCTGAATAAGTCGTGGCTCGACTTCACGGGCCGCACGCCGGAGCAGGATCTTGGTAACGGCTGGATCGAGGGCGTGCACCCCGACGACCTGGCCCGCTGTCAGGGCATCTACCGGTCGGCCTTCGAGGACCGCGAACCGTTCGAGATGGAGTACCGGCTCCGGCGCCACGACGGCGAATACCGGTGGGTCCTGGACAGCGGCAGGCCGCGTTTCCTGGAGAGCGGCGCCTTCGCCGGGTTTATCGGGTCCTGCCTGGACATCACGGAGCGCCGACGGGCGGAGCAGTCGCTGATGGAGAACGAGGCGCGCCAGCGCGCTTTCCTGCGCGACATCCTCAAAAGCGTCACGGAGGGGAAACTCATCCTGTGTGAGACCGCAGAGGATCTCCCGTCTCGCCTGCCGCCCGCCGGGGAGCCGGTGGCGCTCGATGCGGCCGCGCTTTCGACGGTGCGCCAGGCGACACGGGCGACCGCCGCCGCGCAGGGTCTGGACACGACCCGGGTCTACGACCTGATGACGGCCGTGCATGAAGCGGCCATGAATGCGGTCGTCCACGCGAAGGGCGGCTTCGCCACGGTCTGCGCCGGCGCGTCCGGGACGGTTCAGGTCTGGGTGGGGGACGGCGGCACCGGGATCAACATCGACAGCCTGCCCCGGATGACGCTGGAGCGGGGGGCCACGACGGCGGGGAGCCTCGGTCACGGTTTCTTCCTGATGCTCCAGTCCGTGGACCGACTGTACCTGCTGACCGGGCCCGAAGGGACGACCGTCGTGCTCGAACAGGAGCGCGTCGAGCCCGAACCGGCATGGCTCGCCGGCCGGTGACCGGCGGGCGCGCGTTCTACGCCGCCGCTTCCCGCTCCACGACGGGTTCCGCCTCCGCCAATGTGGCACACTCCCGGTCGTGCGCCACCCGGTTACGGCCCTGCCGCTTCGCCCGGTAGAGCGCCCGATCCGCCGCCGTGACCAGGTCCGCCGTACCGCCGGTGGCTCCCGACCGCGTCGCCACGCCGATACTGGCTGTCACGCCGCGCCCGGGGCAGGAGGCGGACTCGATGGCGCGGCACAGGCGCTCCGCCGCCCGCGCCGCCCCGTGGTGCCCGTTGTCGGGGAGGATCACGGCGAACTCTTCGCCCCCGTAGCGCGCCGGGATGTCGGCTTCGCGTACCGTCGCGGTCAGGATCGAGGCCACCGTTCGGAGGACTTCGTCCCCCGCGGGGTGGCCGAACGTGTCGTTGTAGTCCTTGAACCTGTCCACGTCCAGGAGCAGGAACGACAGCGGCGACCCGTAGCGCTCGGCCCGCTCCCATTCCTGCGCTAGCCGCTCCTGCAGGGTGCGGTGGTTGTTCAGGCCGGTCAGGCCGTCCTTCGTCGCCAGCTCCTTGAGCCGCTCGTTCGCTTCCCGCAGCTGCTGCTCGTACCGGTGCCGCGCGCGGCTGTCGCGCTCGATCACCAGCAGGGCGCAGGCCGCGAAAACGACGGCCAGCACGCCTCCGAGGACGATGACGAGCCGGGTCTGCCGCGCCGACTCGTGGGCTTCCGACTCGCGCGACCGGAGCCGGCGCCCCTCCTCCGCGTCCATCGCGGAGAGCAGGCGGCGGATCTCGTCCATGGCCTTCTGGCCCCGGCGGGTGCGGACGAGTCGTTCGGCGGCGGCGCCCCCTTGCGCGCGCTGCGTCCGGACGGCCAGGTCGATCAACGCGATCTTCCGCCGGACGACCCGTTCCAGGGCATCCAGGTGTCGTTGCTGGCGCCTGTTATCCGCGGTGAGGCGGCGGAGGCTGGCGAGGCCGCGGTGGACATACGACGCCGCAGCCCAGTAGGGCTCCAGATACGTCTCGTCGCCGGTGATGATGTAGCCGCGCTGCCCGGTTTCTGCGTCGCTCATGGCCGTGCGCAGCGCGTTCAACTGTTCACGGACCCGGTACGTGTGCTCCACCCGCGAACTGGACGCGTCCTGGTGGAGGGTGTTGCGGTAGGAAACCACGCCCACGGCTGCGAGGATCAGGAGACCCGCGAAGAAACCGATCGGCACCGTGACCGCTGTTCTTCTACCCGCTCTGCGCGCCGCCATGAGGAACCTTCCCGGAAAGTCTATGCCGATTATTGGTGGAAATGCCGGATTTCTTGAGGTCCCGAAGAACGTCGCGTGCCTTTCCGATCCGCCGCAGCGTTACACGCGCAGGAAGATCCGCTTGCGGTACAGGTACAGCAGGACCAGCCACCAGAACAGCAGGTAGCCGAGCGTGTAGAGCCAGCCGCCCGCGTAGCGCCCGGCCTGCGCGAAGCAGGCTTGCTGGAGCGCCTGTTCCAGCGTAGGGCGCGCACCGTCCGGCATCGGCCACGTCCAGTGCTGGAGTACCATCGTCTTCACGAGGATCGGGGCGACGTAGGCGACGATGGCGTTCATCCCGGGGACGACGAGTGGCAGCGCCCACCGGCGCCAGCCGCGCGCGTCGAATACGGCGTACAGCGCCCCCAGGGCCGCCGCCGCCCAGCCGCCGGTGAACAGGATGTACGGGGCCGTCCACAGCGGCTTGTTCATCGGCAGGTCGCGACTCCACAGCGCGCCCAGAGCGACCGCCAGGAGCCCCCCCGTTATCAGGCCGCCGATTTTACGTCCGGGCGCGTACCGCCGCTCGCGCAACGCGTCGCCGCAGACGGTCCCGAGCAGCGCGAGCGCCGCCGTCGGGACCACGGAGACGAGGCCGGCGAGGTGCCAGGGGGCGAGGTACGCCCGGTTCAGATAGGCGATCACGTTCTGCGATTCGGTGAAACTGCCCGCAGGCCCGCCGGGGAACGGCACGAACCGGAGCAGCGCCCAGTGGCCCGCCAGCAGCAGGCCGGCCAGCACGGCACGGGCGGGGGCGGGGAGCCCGGCCGCCAGCGCCGCCACCAGGTAGGCGAGCCCGATGACCTGGAGCACGCCCAGGCCCAGGACCGGCTGCCGGGCGACCGCCGACGTGACCAGGCACCCGAGCAGTACGAGCCCCAGCGCCCGCCCGCTCGCCTTGAGCGCCCGGCGTCCCGCCCCGAGGCCCTTCCGCCGGTGCGACGCCCGCGCCCACGGGATGGCCACGCCGACGATGAACAGGAACCAGGGGAACACGAGGTCGGCGAGGTGGACCCGGCCGCTCCAGTCGGCGTGCGTCAACGGGCGCGGGGTGGCCGCGCCCAGGGTCACGTTGTTGACGAGCAGCATCCCCAGGATGGTCAGGCCGCGGAAGGCGTCGAGGGAGACCAGGCGGCCGGACGCGCCTTCCTCGCGGGCGGCCGGCGGGGGACCGGGCTCGGCCCGGGGGCTTTCCGGAGCGGCCGGCGCGCTCACTGTCGCGGCCATCCGCGTTTGCCTCTCTAACCGCCCGCGCCGTCCGCGGCGGCGCGGCGCGGTCCCCCCGGTCGCGCCGCGGCCGCTACGCCGGGCTGCGTCTGCACCAGCGCCTGTCGCATGCCCGCGGGGACCCAGCCCGCGCGTTCGTACAGGAGGCGCGCCCGCTCGAACTGCGTGCGGGCCTCCGGCGTCCGCCGCTGCTTCTGGTACACCCGGCCGAGGAAGTACACGGGCAGGGGGTTCCGCGGGCAGGCCCCGACGCTGGTCCGCAGATTTCGTGCTGCCGCTTCGAGGCCCGCCGCCGTCGGCCGCGCCGACAGGGCGCCTCCGGGCGCGCGTTCCCCGCGGTAGTACGCGAACTGCGAGCGCAGGAAATCGATCTCGGCCGGGCGCAGACCGGGGGTCGCGGCGCCGCGCCCGCCGTCCACCGCGGTGTAACGCAGAATGACCGGAGAAGCGGCGTTCGCGAACACGGGCAGAACGTAGCGGTAGCCGTCGTTTCCGACCCGCCCGAACAGGCCCTGGTGGCGCGCGAACGGGCGCGGGCGCGACGCGTCGATGAGGACGTCCGTGCCGTCCGACAGCTTCACCAGCGTCACCGCGTGACCGTTGTTCGTCGGCCGCCCCCGGTCGTTGCGGGAGATCATGATCACGCCCGCGTCCACGCCCGACGCCTGCAGCAGGCCCGCGATCAGGACCGATTGAAGGAAGCACTGCCGCTCGCCGCGCCGCGCCGCGTTCGCGAACTCGAACCCGCGGTCGAGGGAGAAGCGGGGGATGGTCGTCTTGATCGTCTTGTGCAGGGACGCGCACCAGGCCTTCTCGGCCCGCGCCCTCCGGACGGGGTCGCCGATGCCCTGCAGCGCGCGCCGCCGCGCGGCGAGGCGCGCCGACCAGGTGTCGCCCGGCGCCCGCCGTGCCAGGGCCGCGTCCATCCAGCGGAAGAAGGCGCGCGGGTCGCCCGCGCCCGCATACCGATAGGAGTCGGCGACGAACCGGGAGAAGGGTGCGCTCCCGTACGGATAGCGCTCCCGCGCCCCGGTGGGGACCGTCGGAGCGGCGGCGACCGCCGCTGCGGCTGAAAGCGTCAGGACGGCGACGGCGGCGCAGCACAGGCGGCGCAGGAATCGGCCGCCCGATCTCGTGTTGTTCATCGCGAACCTCCCGTTGTGTCCGGGAGCGACCGGCGTCACGGCTCGCTCCCGTCGTAACCTGTCCCATGATAGCACGGCGACGGCAATGGGTCTAGCCCGCGGGGCCGGCGCAAGGCGGTCGTTCCGAGCGGCCGGCGCGCTCGGGCCGTTCTCAAAGCACGAAGCGGAACAGGGCGCTGTCACTGCGGATGATCTCGTACCGCAGCCCGATACCGTCCATGCGCGCCAGCAGCGGCGCGAAGTCCTCCTTGCGGGCGAGTTCGATGCCGACGAGCGCCGGGCCGTACTCCCGGTTGCTTTTTTTGATGTACTCGAACAGCGTGATATCGTCGCTGGGCCCCAGTGCGTCGTCCAGATAGCGGCGCAGCGCGCCCGGCCGCTGCGAGAACTCGATCAAGAAATAGTGCTTCAGGCCTTGATCGATCAGGCTCCGCTCGATGATCTCCGGGTACCGGGTGATATCGTTGTTGCCGCCGCTGAGGATGCACACGACCTTCTTGCCCCGTATGCGTTCCCCCAGCAGCGAAAGCGCGGCGACACTCAGCGCCCCGGCCGGTTCGGCGATGATGCCTTCGCTCTGGTACAGGTCGAGCATCTCCGTGCAGACTTTCCCTTCCGCCACCGGCAGTATCTCCCGGGCCAGGCGCTGGCAGATGCGCAGGTTGTGGTGGCCCGCCGTTCTGACCGCGGCCCCGTCCACAAAGGTGTCGATCTGCGGCAGCGTGACCGGTCGGCCGGCCTGCAACGCGGCAAGCATGCAGGCGGCCCCGGCCGGCTCGGCGCCGATCAGGGTCGTCTGCGGGAAGTAGCGCTCGGCGTAGACCGCCAGGCCGCTGATGAGGCCGCCGCCGCCGACCGGCGCGACCACGAAGTCGGGCGCCGACGGGAGCTGTTCACGAAGCTCGACGCCCACGGTGCCCTGGCCCGCGATGACCCGCGGGTCGTCGAACGGGTGGACGAAGACCCGGTGCGTCCCGTGGGCGTATTCGGCGGCGAGACGATACGTGGCGTCGAAGCTATCCCCGACCAGCTCGATGCGGACCGAGGCTCCGCCCAGCTCGCGTACGCGGCGGACCTTCTGACGCGGCGTGTTCTGGGGCATGTAGAGGTGCCCTTCGATGTCCAGATGCCGGCAGGTGAAGGCGACGCCCTGCGCGTGGTTCCCCGCGCTGGCGCACACCACGCCCCGTTCCCGCTCGGCGGCGGTGAGCGAACTCATCAGGTGGTACGCGCCCCGGAGTTTATAGGAGCGTACCACCTGAAGGTCTTCGCGCTTGAGGTAGATGTCGGCCCGGAACTGCTCGGACAGCCGCGGGTTGTGTTGGAGCGGCGTCCGCGTCACGACCGTCTCGAGTCGCCGATAGGCCTCCTCGATGGATCGAACCGTGACGTCTGGTGAAGGCGTGGTCATACCCACAGCATACCAGCGACGCCGTCAGATCCGTAGTCCGGCCGGTGCGTCCGTCTTCCTCGATGCGATTTGCATGTCCGAAAACGGCCGGGACCGTCTATCCGTCGGGAAAAGGATGAAGGTATGGCTCTCGACGACGCCGCGCTCTACGACGCTTACGCCTCGTCAAAGTCTTCGTGCGAGCAGCAGGCACACGTCGTCGCGGAACCCGCCGGCGGCGAAAGCGCGCGCCCCCTCCACCACCTGCTCCACGATGGCCTGAGGCGGCGATGCGACGTCCGCCCGCGTCGCCAGATCCACCAGTCCCTCGAGCCCCAGGAACGCGTCGCCCCGGCGCGCTTCGGTGAGGCCGTCGGTGGCGAGGAGCAGCGTGTCGCCCGGGGCGAGCCGCAGCGGGAAGGCGTGGTACAGTTCCTCACGCAGCACCCCCAGCGGCAGGCCGCTGACGTCCACGGTCTCCGTCCGCCCGTCCTTGCGCAGCACCAGCGGCGGCTCGGCCCCGGCGTTCACCACGCTCATCTCCCCGGTGTGCGCGTCCAGGACCGCCAGCGTCAGCGTCACGAACCCTTCCTCGGGCTGCTCCTCGAAGTGCTTGGTATCGCACACGTAGTCGTTGAGGCGCGACAGGATATGCGTGGGGCTGTGCGGGTACTCGCGGGTGAAGGCGCGCAGCACCTCCTTGACCTGGATGGCCCGCGCCGCCGCTTGCAGGCCCTTGCCCGAGGCGTCCGCCACGACCAGCGCGACCCGCCCTCGCGGCAGCGCGAAAGCGTCGAAGTAGTCGCCCCCGACCTTGGCCTCTTCCAGCGCCGCCTCGTAGTACGTGGCGAGCAGGAGCCCCGGGAAGGTGTCGCCGGCGACCGGCATCGTGAGCGGCCGCTGCAGCGCCTCGGCGATGTACTTCTCGCGCGTGTACGCTAGCTGCAGTTCTTCCGTGCGCGCCCGGAGCGCCTCCTCGGCCCGCTTCCGCTCGGTGATGTCGCGGAAGTAGACGGCCAGCCCCCCGTCCTCGGCCGGATAGATGTTGATGTCCACCCACCTGCCGATGAGCGGCGAGACGGCCTCGAAGTGCAGGGGAACCCGCTCGGCCATGGCGCGCAGGTGCATGTGGTACGGCTCGCTGCCGACGGCCTGCGGGAACTCGGTCCAGTAGTGCTTGCCCACCAGCGCTTCGCGAGACCGGCCCCACCATTCTTCGGCTTTCCGGTTCACGTACGTGAACCGGAAAGAGCCATCCACGGCGTAGAAGGCGTCGCTGATGCTTTCGAGGATGACGGAGGTGCGCTCGTGGGCCCTCTGGAGCGCGTCCTGCGTCTCCTTCTGGCGCGTGAAGTCCCGCAGGATCTTGGAAAAGCCTACGAGGTTCCCGGTTTCGTCGTGAAGCGCGGTCATCACGCCGCTGGCCCAGAACCGGGAGCCGTCTTTGCGCACGTGCCACCGCTCGTCCATGGCCCTGCCCTCGGCCCGGGCGGTGTCCCGCTCCTGCCGGTCGGCCCCGCGTTCGCGGTCTTCGGGCGTGAAGATCCGGGCGCAATTGCTCCCGACGAACTCGGCTTCCTCGTACCCCAGGATTTCCCGCACGCCGGGGTTCCACGTCGTGATGCCGCCCGTTGTGTCGGTGACAAAGATCGCGTAGTCGCGGGCGCAGTCGACGACCAGTCGGAACCGCTCCAGGTTATCGGAAGGCAGCGGATTCGGATTCACAGGAAACAATGTTCCACCAAGGGAGCGTGGATAAACCTTCCGGCGGCGAAGCTCGTTCTACGGGGTATACATCCAGCAAACCCGCGGCCGCCACGTGGCGACCGTTCAACGGAGACAAGGAACGCGATGAACCAGACCGCTGCTTCGCCGGCGCCGCCCCGCGCCCCGCTGGCCCTCGACGGGCCGCTGACGACCCGGACGGTCGCAGGGCCGCGGTGGGCCAGGAACCTGCCCGTCTACGAAGTCAACCCGGACGTGTATCGCTTCCCGAAGGGTGCGGCGCTGCGCGAGTACGAGAAGCAGCATCTGCCGGTCCTCAAGGAGATGGGGGTCGGTTTCGTCTGGTTCATGCCCCTGCACCCGCGCGGGCGCAAGAAGGGCTTCGGCAGCCCGTACGCCGTGCGCGACTACCGCGACATCAACCCGGACCTCGGCACCAAAGACGATTTCCGGCGCCTGGTCGGGCGCGCGCACGCGCTGGGGCTGCGCGTCCTGATGGACTGGGTGCCCAACCACACGGCCTGGGACAACCCGATGATCGAGACCCACCCCGAGTTCTACGCCAAGAACGACAAGGGCGAGATCGTCCAGGCCGGCCCGTGGGCCGACGTCGCGCAGCTCGACTACGGAAAACCGGGCAAATGGAACCGGCCGCTGTGGGACCGGATGCGCGACGACATGGCGTTCTGGGTCCGCGAGTTCGATGTGGACGGCTTCCGCTGCGACGTGGCGGGCAGGGGCGGCAAGGTGCCGGTAGAGTTCTGGCGGTGGCTGCGCCCGCAGCTCGACGCCGTCCGGCCGGTCTTCCTGCTGGCCGAGGCAGACGACGCGTACCTGCACCCGGCCCTCGACATGACCTACTCGTGGAACCTGCCGCCGGTCCTGTGGGACGTCTGCGCGGGCCGCAAGCCGGCCACGGCCATCGACGATGAGCTGCGCAAAGAGGCGGGAACGTATCCGGCCGGCGCGATCCGGATGCGCTTCCTGGACAACCACGACTGGCACGGCCATGCCGACTGGGGGTGGGGGAACGGTCCCGCCATCGACATGCGGGGCGGCATGCCGCAGGTGGCGCCGCTGATGGTCCTGTGCACCACGCTGCCGGGCAAGCCGCTGTTGTACAACGGCCAGGAGATGGGCTTCGCCAAGACCGACCCCCCGCGCGAGGCCGCGGAACGGCGCCGCTCGCCGGTGTGGCCGTTCTACCGCCGGCTGCTGGAGCTGTACCGGAGCCGCCCGGCCATCTTCGAAGGCGGCTTCTCCAAGGTCGCCTCCGGCCAAGATGACAGAATCTACGCCTTCGTCCGGCGCCGCGGGCGCGAGCGCGTCCTGGTGGCCGTCAACCTGAGTGATCGGGCGCAGACCGCGACGCTGGGCGACGCATCCCTGTCCGGCGGGTACCGCGACTGGTTCGGCGGGCGCGACGTCACACTCGGCGCCACGCCGTCCCTGGATCTCGAAGCCTGGGGGTACCGGGTTTACGTCGGCCGCACCAGGTAGACGTGGGGCGGACGGGATGGGCCGCACAAGAACGGAAAAGGCCGGAGCGTCAACGCTCCGGCCCTTTGCCGGACACTCCGGCTCGATTCAGAACGCGTCGCAGGCGCGGTAGGCGTTGATGACGGCCAGTTCGCCCTCTTTGCCGGGCCTGGCGTTGCCGTGCTCCATGCCCAGGACGCCCTGGAAGCCCTTGCCGTGGATGTGGCGGAAGATGTTCTTGTAGTTCATCTCGCCCGTGGTCGGCTCGTTCCTTCCCGGGTTGTCGCCGGTCTGGAAGTAGGCGACCTCGGACCACGCCAGGTCGATGTTCGGGATGATGTTCCCTTCGGTGATCTGCTGGTGGTACATGTCGAACAGGATCTTACAGGACGGGCTGTTGACGGCGCGGCAGATCATGAAGGCCTGCGGAACCTTCGACAGGAACATGTTGGGGTGGTCGCGGAACGGGTTGAGCGGCTCCAGCACCATCACCAGACCGGCGGGCTCGCAGATCGCCGCCGCGCGCCGCAGCAGATCGACGACGTTGGCGGTCTGGTAGTCCATCTCCAAACGGTGGTGCAGGTCGCCCGGGACGACGGTGCACCACTTGGCGTTCACGCGCTTGGCGACCTCCACCGAATCCTGCATCTCTTTCAGGAAGCGGTCACGCGTGCCGGCGTCGCCGGAAGCGTAGCCGGAGTTACCGAAGCCGGCGCTGGCGACGAACACGCCCATGGTCATGTTCAGGCGCGCCAACTCGCGGGCGATCCGCTCCTGTTCTTCCTTCGAGCGGCCCTTCATGCCGTTGTCTTCCAGCGCCGAGAAACCCTGGTCGGCCATGAACTTGACCTGGTTCACGGAGTCCGGGCCGGCGTGGTTCTGGAACATGCCGAAGTGCGGGGCGTACTTGAGCTTGAACTTCCCGCCGCTCGGGGCGGCGGGCGCCGTCGGGGCGCCCGCCGCCGGGGCCGCCATGGCGGCCCCGGCGGCGAGGCCGGCTTTCAGCAGGTCGCGGCGGGCAAGGGACTTCCCGGTCTCAGCCGTCATCCTATTTGGCCGCGACCGGGGTGGCGGACGGCGGCGGGATCACCTCGGCCACCGGGCGCTTGCCGGGGATGGCGACCTCGGCGACCGGCAGCGGGCCCATCTCCAGCTTTGCGGGCATCAGGTTGAGCGACGAGTTGTACACCTGGTCCCAGGAGACTTCGTGGCCGCTGTACGCCGACAGGCGGCCCATGATCGCCGTCAGGGTCGACTCGGCGACCTGCTTGCCTTCGTTCAGCTTCTTGTTGTTGCGGATGCTGTCGATCAGGTCGATGTGCTCCTGGACGTACGGGTTCACGCCGCCGCCTTCGTAGCGCCACCGGTTCGCGCCGCGGATCGAGTCGGAGCCGTTCGAGGTGCCCTTGCTCCCGACGATGTTCTCGCCGACCCGCGAGGCCGTTCCGTCCTGCTGCCGGCACATCGACAGGACGCGCACGCCGTTGGGGTATTCGAACTCGACGTTGAAGTGGTCGTAGATGTGGCCGTAGGCGGGGTCCGTCCGGACCTGCCGCCCGCCCATGCCCAGCGCCTTGACCGGGTGCGCCTTCATCGCCCAGTTGATGACGTCCAGGTTGTGCACGTGCTGCTCGACGATGTGGTCGCCCGAGAGCCAGGTGAAGTACAGCCAGTTGCGGACCTGCCACTCCATGTCGGACCAGCTCGCCTGCCGCCGGTGGTTCCACAGGCCGCCCTGGTTCCAGTAGCACTGCGCGCTGACGATGTCGCCGATGGCGCCCTCGTGGATGCGCTTGATCGTCTCGATGTAGTTGGCCTGGTGGCGGCGCTGCGTGCCGGCCACGATCGTCAGGCCCTTCTGGGCGGCCAGTTCCGACGCGGCGATGACCGCGCGCACGCCGGCCGGATCGACCGCGACGGGCTTCTCCATGAAGACGTGCTTCCCGGCGGCCACGGCGGCCTGCAGGTGCATCGGGCGGAAGCCCGGAGGCGTGCACAGCAGCACCAGGTCCACGCCGCTGTTGATGACCTTCTGGTAGGCGTCGAAGCCGACGAAGCACTTGCTGTCGTCGAGCTTGACCTGCTGCTTGTAGCGCTTCGCCCGCTCAACGTCCTCCTTGGACGGCGGGACTTCCTTGTCGCCTTCCTTCTTGGGCTTGGGGTCGTTGCCTAGGCCGCGGAGCATGCCGCGCGTGCCGCTCATGCGGTCCTCGAACAGGTCGCCGATGGCGACCACTTCGACGAGCGGCGAGGCGTCCATACAGTCCTTGATCGCGCCGCTGCCGCGCCCGCCGCAGCCGACCAGGCCGACGCGGACGCGGTCCTTGCCCTGCGCGTGGGCGTAGTTCCCGGCCGCGAGAAGCGCGGCGGTCGCCGCCGAGGTCACAAGAAAGTCGCGCCGCGAGACGGGCGACTGGTTCTCCGTTGAAGTGCCTTTATCAGCCATCGTACTCTCCCTGTTCCGGTTTCGCCCGGCGGGTGGATCCGCGGGCTGTGAAAGATGCCAAGCCTGCCTTCGCAGGCTGCAGAGTTCGGAATGCGCGGATCCACCCGCCGGGCGCTCTGCCACCCGCCCGGCGTCTTTACGGTTCACAAACCACGCGGAAGCCCACGAACGGCGCGTTCGCCAGCCACCATCTGCTCTTCGGGTTCTGCGGGTCGTTCGCGTTCCAGGCCGGGGTCTGCTGCTCCCGGGCGGCGAACTGCACCTTCTCCGCCTTGTCGTAGTACGAGCCGCCGCGCACGACGGGCGTCCCGCCCTGTCCGGTGCACCACTCGGCGACGTTGCCCAGGACGTCGTGGATGCCCCACGCGTTGGCCGCCTTGGTGCCCACCGCCTGCGTCTTGTCTTCGGTCGTGTCCCAGTACCAGGCGACTTTGCTGAGATCGTCTTTGCCCATCGGCGCCGTCGCGCCGTTGCCGGCGCGGGCGGCGTATTCCCATTCCGCTTCGGTGGGCAGGCGGTACTTCTTACCCGTCTTCGCCGAAAGCCACTTGCAGTACTGCTCTGCCGAGTGGTAGGTCATCGCCAGGGCCGGGTAGCCCTGGTGGCCGAAGCCGCGGTCGGGAGCGCCGTAGGGTTTGCTCGGGCGGGAGGCCGCGTCCGCCCCCGCCGCTTTCTGCTCCTCCGTCTGGTCCAGGCGGAACACGAAGATGTCGAATGCGTCCCAGGTGACTTCGGTCTTCGCGATCCAGAACGGCTTTACCTGGGTCGGCTTCGTCGCACCGGCCTGCGTGACCGTCCCGCCCGGGATCGGCACCATCTCGAACTTCACGAGGCTCCCGGGGATGCTCTCGGTGTACGGCTTGAGGCCGCCGGCCGTTGCGGCGGCGGGCGGAGTCGCGGGCGCACCCGCGCGCGACGGCGCGACCGGGGCGTGTGTTATCATGAGGAGGAGCAGGAGACCAGTGATCAAACGGGACATCGGCGAGTCGTACCTTCTTCGGTCGCCCGCGGTCGCGGCCGCCGCCACGGCCGGCGGCGCCGCCGCGACCCGTGGCGGACTTACACGCTTCCAGTATACCCAGCTTCATATGGGGGTGCAAGTTCGCATCGTCGGCTACGCCGGGGATGCCATGACCGGGGAGCGCGCCGCCCGCTCGGCGTTCGCGCGTTTCGCCGCGCTGGAAGACGTGATGAGCGACTACCGCCCGACCAGCGAGCTGATGCGCCTGTGCGCCCGCGCCGGCGGACCGCCCGTGCCGATCAGCCCGGACCTGTTCGCCGTATTGCGCTATGC
>CADCTO010000237.1 GCA_902805585.1 uncultured Armatimonadota bacterium
GGCGGGGGCATCGCGTCCACCGCCACCGCGGCCCCCGGCGGCGCCGAGCGCGCGCCGGCGAGCACGAGCGCAAGCGCTCCCGCACCGGCTGCGAGGGCGACGCCCTGGGCGGCTCGGCGTCGGCCAACCGACGCGACGAGCGTCCCGAAGCGGCCCAGCGCCCAGAGGCCGAACGCGAGCAGGGTGAGCGCGGCGAGCAGCGCCGTCACCGCGCCGACGCCGGCCTGCCGGCCGAGCACCCACGCGAGCCAGACCACGGTCGCGAGCAGCGGGAAGGCGAGCGCCTGCCGCAGCGTCACCATCCACGCGCCGGGCCTCGGCAGCCACCGGCGCACGCGCGGCACCGCGGCGACGAGCGCGAGCGGCCACACCAGGCCGAGGCCGAGCGCGGTGAAGACGACGATCGCGCTCGCCGCGCCGCCGGCGATCCCCCGATCCGCCACAGTTTCTTCGGCAGGCTGGTTATCAGGGCCGCCGGCCCCGGCGGCAACGTCCCGGTCCCCAACGCCCTGCGTCCCGGCGCGTTCCCGGCTTGGCCTAGCGTCCTCGTGGAATGGCATCGGCAACAGGCCGAACTGATTTCTCTGATTGACCGGGCCGCCGGCGTGGACCTCTCCGCCGCGTCCGTCCGCAACCCTTTCTTGCCCGTGATCCGCATGAACGTGGCGGACTGCCTGGAGATCGTGACGGCCCACACCGAGCGCCACGTCGGCCAGATCGAGGAGCGCGTACCCGCGCGGCGCGGGGCTACCGCCGCACCATGACGGGCATGGCGACTGCCGACCAGGCGCTCTTCGCGGTGACGCTGTTCGCGGCACTGGGTTCCGGGTTGATCGCCGGGGTCTTCTTCGCCTTTTCCGCCTTCGTGATGAACGCCCTCGCCCGGCTCCCGCCGGCGCAGGGCATCGCCGCCATGCAGTCCATCAACGTCTCGGTGCTCAACCCCCGGTTCTTCTCGGCGTTCCTCGGGACGGCCGTGGTCTGCCTCGTTCTGGCGGTGTCCTCGCTGCTGCGGTGGCACCCGCCCGGCGCGACTTGCCTGCTCGCCGGCAGCCTGCTCTATCTCGTCGGCACCGTGTTGGTGACCATCGCGTTCAACGTGCCGCTGAACGACGCGCTGGCGGCCGTCGAACCGGGCAGCACGGAAGGCGCGAGCCTGTGGACCCGCTACCTCGCCACCTGGACCGCCTGGAACCACGTGCGGACGGTGGCGGCTTTCGCGGCAGCGGCATCACTGACCCTCGCGCTCTGGTACCGATAGCGGGCTTCGCACGAAGCCGCGTCTTTCGGTCCTTGACTGCAGCTCGTTCGATTGCACGGCACGACGAACATGACGATCAAAACCGGTCGCCAGAAGCCCGCGAACAGACTCAAAATCGGCCCGGCATGGGTAAATCCTGACAGAAGTCCCGGATGGCCCGGGCAGTTGCAGAACACTACCGCCGCTTCACGAGGTACCGCACCATGCAAAACTGCAACCGGCGCGCCACGCTTCGCCGCCTGTTGGACGCCGCCGTCGCCGCTGCGATCTGCGCTTTTCCAACGCCCGCCGTCGCCCAGACCCGTTCCGCCGCCAACGCGCAGACGCTCCTGAAAACCAACATGGTGCGCGGCTTTGTCACCGTGTATGTCAACGGCCAGAAGGTAGGGCGCTACGGCAAAAAGGACATCATCCGGGCCGCCCCCGGCGAAGAGCCGATAGCCTCGGTGAATATCAGCTCCCGCGTCAAACCGGGCAAAAACACGTTCCGAGCCGTGTGGAACGAAGCCCGGTATCCGGTGGGCGCGGTCCACGTTTCTTATGCGGCGCCGGGTGGCCGGTTCCGTAAGCTCGCCGAAATCAACCTCGGCGTTTTCAACAAGGAAGACGGCGACAAGAGCGTGGTATTCACCGTGCCGGGCGCGAACAACTCGGCGGCAACGGTTTCCACGCGCGAGGTCGCCGCGGATGCGCCCGCGGGCAGGCGCGGCGGCGGGCCGGCGGGCAAGGGCAAAGTGGCGCCCGGCTCCCACGTCAACCAGACGCTGATGACCGCCAACATCACGCGCGGCAACATCACGGTTTTCGTGAACGGCAAGAAGGTCGGCTCCTACACCAACGGCCTGGTCCCGCTCGACATCAGCGACTACGCCAGATCCGGCGCGAACACGCTGCGTGTTTCGTTCGCGGATAACGTCTTCCCCATCGGCTCGATCCGCATCTCGTATGCGGCTCAGGCCAACAAGTTTCGCCAGATCGCCCAGTACGACATGGGCGTTTTCACCAGAAAGCGCGCCAATCAGACGGTCACGTTCAACCTGCCGTAAACTGCCCTGGGAACGATGCGATCGTTTCCGGCAGAACAGCATCGTCAGGTTCGCGCCGGTGAACCCGGCCGTCATGCGCCTTCTACGGAGCTGGCGTTGATGGACGGGACCCGAGCGTTTGAAGCCCGTTCGTCCGAGGATGGTCGAAACGGTCAGCCGTCGATCGGGCGGTCGCACGCGACGGAGCGCGAGCCCGGGGCGGCGCGTTGCGCGGAAGCAAAGGGGGTCCCTCTCATGCGCACGTTCGGGATAGCATTTATCGGGCTGTCGGTGCTTGCTTCCGTCGCCGTCGCGGGCGACCGGGGTGGCAAAACGACCGGACAGCCGGTGCCGACCCGGAAGGGCAACGTCCTCGATCTGCGCGACGTGCCCGCGGCGGAACTCGACACCAAGAACGAGTCGTGGCCCCTCCCGGGGGTCGTGTACGGGCCGATCCTGCCGGGCGGCGGGCGCCGCGCGCGGCTGCGGAGCCAGATGGTCGGCAGCCGCGTCCGGGTCGAGGGTATGGCCGCCGGGGAGCCCCCGCTCCAGCCGGCGCACATGACGTCGCAGCGCGTCGCGTACGAAGGCGGTATCATCTTCGTCAAGGGCGTCGATTTCGCCCGGCGCGATGTGGGCGGCAAGACGGTGCGCGTCGTCGGGACGCTGCGGCTTGAGGGCGAGAGCGTAATGGAGTTCGGCGGGCGGGAGCCGATCAAGGTGCAGAAGTACTACTACCTCGACGCCGAATCCCTGACCGTCATCCACCGCGTCCGCGACCCGGTGCTCATGGCCCCGTCGCTGAAGTAAGCCCGTAGCGATCTTTAGGAGTAAGCATGCTGCGTAACAAGATGCCGCCGCCCGGCTTCACCCTTTCCGATGCGGAGGGACGGCCCCGATCGCCCGAACAACTGCGCGCGGGGAAGCCGCTGCTGCTGTTCTTCTTCCGCTTCGCGTCCTGCCCGACGTCGCGCCGCGACCTGGCCGCGTACGCGGAGGTCCACAGCCGTCTCCGGGCCGTGGACGCCGAGATGGCCGCCGTCAGCGTGGACGCTCCTGCGGACCTGCGCCGTCTGCGCGACGACCTACGGCTGCCCTTCCCGTTGCTGAGCGACGCGGATTTCGCCGTCTCGCGTGCCTACGGCGTGTACGAATCCGACGAGGTGGACGAGGGGCCGCAGCCCCACGGGGAGCCGGCGGTCTTCGTGCTGGACGTGGACGGCAGTCTTGCCTACGGCCAGGTGCAGACCGGGCCGAAGGGGAGCGCCACGCCGTCGGAACTGGTCCTGATGCTGCTGTACATGGCCCGGAACGGCGGGCGCTACTGGTAAGTCGGCGGCTCGCCGAGCTACGTCTCGAACGTGTAGACCTGGCCGCCGCGGATGTGGACGCGGCTGTCGAGTTCGAGGGCGGATAGGGCAGCCTGGATCCGCTCCGCTACGTTCGCGCCCGTCCGGCTGAAGCCCAGCAGGCGCGCGGTTTCGGAAACGGCCTCGTCGCGGCGCATGCCGACCCCGGCGCGCAACAGCACGAGAATGACCTCGCCGATCTCCTCCTCGCACACGTGTTCGATGGGGCGGGGCGGGTCACCGTTCCGTGGCGCCCGCGCCGGGGGCGCGCCCATTCCGGCGGACCACAGAAAGCGGCCGCGCTGTTCCACCCGGTTCAGAGCTACCAATCGCTGGACCGTGGCCTGCGCGATGCGCTGGACCTGCGCGCCGGCACGCTCCAGGCCCGCGGCGCCCGCCAGGCGCTGTGGCACCACCTCGGCGGGGATCGGGCCCTCGACCTGCACCAGCCGCTGAACGAGCTGCAAGCGCTCCTCCTGGTCCCGCCGGTCGTCACCGTAGAGCGTCGCGGGGCCGTTCGAGAGGGACAGCTCGGCCCGTGAAAAGCAGGCGAGGCCGGGCAGAAGCCCGTCGCTGCTTCCTGCCGTCGTCGCGGCCGCTTCGTGCGTTCCCCCGGGCTCCGCTGGCTCGGCGTCCGGCACGGGCGCGGGCTCGGTCGCCGGCGCCTCGATCGGGGGGGACGGTTCGGCGGCGGCTGCCTCCGGCTCGCCACGCTTCGCCCGTGCGACGGCCTGCTCGATGGCGAACAGGGCGGCATCGGGGTCGCGCACCCAATCCGTCGACCAGACGCGGTGGAGCCGCCAGCCCAGCTGGCGCAGCACTTCACCCCGCAGCCGCTCCCGCGCCCGCGCGGTCTCGCCGCTCGCGTAGACGGGGCCGTCGCACTCGATGCCGAGCAGGAACCGCTGCGGGTCCATCGTGTCCACCACGGCTAGATCGACGCGGTAGTCGAACAGGCCGACCCGACGCCGCAGGGAGTAGCCACGGGCAAGGAGGGCTTTCTCGACGGCGCCGGCCAGGGCATCCGGGCGCGCCGCCGCCGCCGTTGCCTCGTCCGGCGCGTCCCGGTTTTCCGCGCTCCCGGCCGTTCCGGCGACGGCGTTTTCGAGATAGGCGCGCAGAAGGCGCGGGCCGAGCTTTTCTGTGCGCGACAGGTCGATGTCGGACGGCAGCAGGCTCGCGACGACGGTACAGCGCAGCCGGGCGCGCGTCACGGCGACGTTCAGCCGGCGCTCCCCGCCCTCCTGGTTGATCGGCCCGAAGTTCATCGACAGCTTGCCGGACCGGTCCCGCCCGTAGCCGATGGACAGGAAGATCACGTCGCGCTCGTCGCCCTGGACGTTCTCGATGTTCTTGACGAAGAAACCCTCCGAGCCCTCCTCACTGAGCCGCGCGGTGAGGGTTCCGGGGTCCTCCTGCTTGCGGCGCTCCACCTCCGCCCAGATCGCCGCCTGCTGCGCTTCGCTCATCGCGATCACGCCGACCGACTCCTCCGGATGCGCCCGGACGTGTTCGATCACGAGATCGGCTACGCGCGCCGCTTCGACCGGGTTGTTCCGGGCCGAGCCCTTGCCGCCATGGTAGACGCCGTCCGGCACGTGGACGAAATTCACGGCAGACCCGAGCGACGCCGAGGGGAACGAGATCAGGGTGTCGTAGAAGTGGCGACGTGAGAAGGCGATCAGGGATTCGTGGCGGCTGCGGTAGTGCCAGTCGAGCGGGTGCTCGGCGAAGCGGGGCGAGGTGCGCGCCGCGACGGCGTCCGCCGCCTTGAGCACGCTCTCGAACTCGGCCGGCGACACGCCGCCCTCGTCCTCGTCGTCTGCCTCCTCTTCGTCCGTGAGGCCCAGGAAGAACGACGTCGGCGGGAGCTGTTTGGTGTCCCCCGCGATCACGGCCTGCTTCGCCCGCAGCAGCGCCCCGACGGCCGATTCCGTGAAGATCTGCGAGGCTTCGTCGAAGATGACCAGGTCGAACCAGACGGTGTCGGCGTCCAGGAACAGGCTCACGGACAGCGGGCTCATCATCAGACAGGGCTTGAGGGTGAACAGGAGGTTGGGCATGGCCGACAGCAGTTTGCGGATCGCCCACGGCCGCTTCATGGCGAGCTGTTTTTTCAGGACTCCGATCTCGCCGATGTCGGACAGCATCCCGTCCGCGCGGGGCCGCCGCGCATGGGCCCCGGCGCGTACCCGGGCGGGCGTCCGGTCGATCTGTTCGCGGTCCAGCGCGGCGAAGCGAGACCGCCGCGCCTCGTGTTCACTTCCGCGGAACTGGCGCAGGAGCGGTTCGCGGTCGGTGACGGCGTCGAGCCAGCGGCGGTGGAACCCTTTGCGGAACGCCGGCAGGACTTTGCCGGCGGCGGGGCGACGGTGGGTGGTCACCTCGAAGAACGAGAGCATGCCGGCGTCGGCGCACTCCTGGCGCAAGTTCTGGAAGCCGATCCAGCGCTCCATCTCCGGCAGGCGACCCAATCGCACCTCCAGCCAGTCCCGCACACGATCGTACGACGCCTGCTTCAGCGTCTGACCGGCTTCGCCGGCTTCGTCGGTCCGCAGGCGCTCGGGCTCGAAGAGGTCGGAAAGTGCCGCCCAGAGCGGCTGTGCCTGCTCGCGTTTCGCCTGGAGCGCCCGGCGTCGCGCGGCCACGTCGCCCCGTGCGACCCCATCCCGCTCGGTCACCAGGGCGATGAAGGCGTCCGGCAGGGGGCCTGACTCGCCCGCCCAGAGCGCGCGTAAATGATCCACCCAGTCGAGGGCCGCCAGTAGGGTGTCCCAATCGGTTGCCAAGCCCGAAAAGAACGCCGCGTACCGGGCGCGTAACGCGTCGCTCTCCCGGTCGATGGCCGCCTCCTCTGCGGCCAGCCGTTTGGCTTCCCGCAGGTCGGCCGCGAGCTGCGCAGCGGGGATGGGAGGCGCCAGCGTGTTGGCGTCCGCGGTGGACACATCGAACGGGTCGACTCGTCGGGCGGACAGGGCTGCCTTGCGCGCCTCGTGGAAGTCGCGCGCGCTATCGCGGACATGGCCGCACCACGCTGTGATGTCACCGAGCGGCACCTGCGCGACCGGCACGGTGTCGGCAAGTGGGAGCGTCGCCAGGCTCGCCAGTTCGCCCTGCGCCCCCAGCTCGGTCTCCGTTTCGGCGAGGTGCCGTGAAAAGAGCGCGTGCTGGTCACGGAGCGTCTGTATCTCCGCGCCGGACGCGACGAGCCGACGCGCCAGAACGTCGGGGACCCGTCCCCCGAAGGCGTTGATGACGTCCTCGGTGTGGCGCAGCGCCTGCTCCAGCGCGGGCCAATCGGTCTCTGCGCCCCGGTAGTGGGTGCCGAAAGCCTGCTGCAGGCGCGGCTGGTTCTGCTGGAGCCAGGCCGCGTGGTCGTTGACCTCCTGCGCCCGGGCAAGATCGCGCCCAAGGTCGCGTCCTCGCAGTGTTCGTGTGGGCTGGAGCGTCTCCGCCACCAGTCTCCGGTCCCGCCAGTAGCCGGGTTTAACGAACCGGAACCGGCCCGCGTAGTCCGCCGCGAAGCGCTGCCGCAGCCCGGCCAGGTCGAGGCGAAGGATGGCTTCGGTGTATGCCCCAAGCAGTTCGGCCCGCGCGCGCGTGAGTCCGTCGTGATGCGCTCGCGCCTCCGCGGCGTCGCGCAGGAGGGTGGGGATCGCCCCGTTGGCGAACCAGCCCGGCTGCGGGTGTGGGTCGGCGAGGGCGAGGGCACCGATATCACGCGCGTGCCGGGCGAAGGCGAGGGTGCCGGTGGGGGCGACCCCGCAGAGCGGCGCCAGGAGGTCGATGCCGCGCCGGAGCCGGTCGGCGCGCTCGGCGATGCGGGCCAGGGTGGTGTCGAGGGCGGTGAGGTAGGCGTCGGTCGCCTCCGCCCAGTCCGGGCCGAGCGCGGGCCGGAGCAGCGCCTCGTGGCGGGCGGTCAGGCGCTCGGCCAGTTCGTGGTGGGGCAGGGCGAAGACCGATGGGGCGTAGGCGGAGAGCAGCGTCGTGCGGTCCCGCGTGAACCGCTCGTAGCGGGCGCGGCAGGCGTGGGCGGTCTGCCGCAGTTCGTCTGCGGCAGCGTCATCCGACGTCAGCCATGCGGCGGGCGGGCAGGGCGTTCGCTCGACGAGATCGGCGAGCGTGAGCAGCCGGTCCGTGTCGTGCGCCCCGGCGTCCGCGTGCTCCGCCAGCCCACACGCGCGGGCGAGTCCCGCCGTCTGCGCCTCCAAAGCGTCGGCGGCCAGCAGCAGGTCGGAAAGGGTGGTGCGCACGCGCGTCTGCAGCTCGACGGTGAACCGCTCGGCGCGGATGCCGCGCCACGGGTGCGTTTCGGCCTGCTCGAACAGGTCGTGGTACGCCGCCAGCCGCTCGGCCAGCGCCTCCAGGCGGGGGTAGTCGTCGCCGGAGACGGTTTCGGGGGCGGTGAAGACGAACGGCAGGTCGGGCACGTCCCTGTCCAGCCCCGCGACGACACCGTTCGCCTCGTAGACCGACAGGCCGAGCGGTTCGCGCCGCGTGTGGAGCGCATGGACGGTGGCGTTCAGCTCGTCGCGGAGCGTGCCGAGGAAGCCCGCCGCGTCTCCGCCCGCGCGGGCGGTGCCGGGCGTGGCGCGGGCGTTCAGGGCGCGGCCGAACTGCTCCAGCACGTCCTTCTTGTTCGCCTTGTGGCTGTGGGCCTCCAGGCACAGGTCGGCCAGGCCCCGGTCGCGCAGGCGCTTGTAGACGGCTTCGAGCGCGGCCATCTTTTCGGACACGAACAGCACGCGCCTGTTGTCGGCGATGCAGGC
>CADCTO010000238.1 GCA_902805585.1 uncultured Armatimonadota bacterium
GGGCGGCGCCCGAGCTCGCGCTCGCCGCGTTGGCCGTCGCGTACGCCGTCCTGTGGATCGGCGACGGCGCGGGCGGCGTCCCCTGGACCGCCATCGTGGGGCGAGCCATCCCCGCGACCCGCCGTGGCGGTTTCTTCGCCACGACGCAGGTTCTCGGGGGCGTGGGACGCATCGGGGTGGGTTTCGTCGTGGCGGGCGTTCTGGGGGAGGAAGGGGTCGCCTTCCCCGCGAACGCCGGGCTGCTGGTCCTCGGCTGCGCCGTGTTCATGGCGCTTTCGTTCACGTTCCTCGCGCTCATCCGGGAGCCTGCCCCGGAGGAAGATCGGCCGTCCGCGCCGGGGCCGCTGCCGCTGGGCGCCTATCTGCGGACGCTCCCCGGCCTCCTGAGCGGGCGGGCGGACTTCGCACGCCTGGCGCTGGTGCAGGTGCTGGGCGCGGGCCTGGTCGCCGCCTACCCCTTCTACGTGGCCGTGGCCCGCGACGCGCTGCCGGGCCTGCCGCCGGGTATAGAAGGACGTTTCCTGATCGTTTACACGGTCGGCAGCCTGATCGGCGCCCCCGTATGGGGACGGCTGACCGACCGGCACGGGCCGCGCGCGGCGCTGCTGGCGCTGTTGGCGGTCAGCGCGCTGTCGCCGGTCCTGGCCGGCGTCGGCGCGGCGGGCGGGGGTCTCGCCGCCTTTTTCGCCGCCTACGCCTGTCTGGGCGCCGTCATGGAGGGCGGCTGGGCCGTCTTCACGAACTACCTTCTGGAGACGATCCCGGAGCCCGAACAGCCGACGCACCTGGGAATGCTGAGCGTCCTGAACGCGCCGACGCTGGCATTTCCGCTCGTCGCGGGCACGTTGGTCCGGGCGTTCGGGCCGCCTTCGACGCTGTTCCTGGCCGTGGCACTGCTCGTGCCCGGTTTCTTCATCGCCCTCGGCCTGCGGAACCCGCGTAGGGTACACTGTAGTTGAGAGTTGAGGGCTGAGAGCCGGAGGGGAGACACCGGCGTGGTTTTGAACGGCGGGTGAATCCGCAGTCTGTGGGAGAAGCGAAGTCCGCCTGGGCGGACGGGGAGAAGGTCACGCCGGCGCCCCCTTGTTGAGCCTGCGAAGGCAGGCTGCGCTTCTCCCGAAGACCGCCACGGCCTCGCTGCACTCCTTGCGACCCGCCGGCCTTCCCCCTCCGGTTCTCAGCCCTCAACTCTCAACTTCTTCAGGAGCCCCACCCATGCTGACCGATTCCGCCCTTGCCTTCCTTCAGCGCCTTCTCGAAACGCCGTCGCCGTCCGGTTTCGAGGGGCCGAACGCCGCCCACTTCCGCGAGTATGTGGCCCCGTTCGCCGACTCGGTGACGACGGACGCGATGGGCAACACGATCGCCGCCGTCAATCCGGGCGGCTCGCCGCGCGTGATGCTGGCCGGGCACATCGACGAGATCGGCTTCCTGATCCACTACATCTCGGACGAGGGGTACTGCTACTTCCGGCCCATCGGCGGCCACGACAACTTCGTGATCGTCGGGCAGCGCGTGGAGGTCCACACGAACCGGGGCACGATCCCGGGCGCCATCGGCAAGAAGCCGATCCACCTGCTCGACGAGGACGAGCGGAAAAAGAAGCCGGACCTTCACGACCTGTGGATCGACCTGGGCGTGACGGGCGGCCGCGAGGAGGTAGAGGCGGCGGGCGTGCGGGTGGGCGACCCCGTGACCTACGCGTACGGCATGACCCGCCTCCTGGGGGACCGCGTCCAGGCCCGCGCGCTCGACAACCGCATCGGCGCCTGGGTGGTGGCCGAAGCCCTTCGCCGCGTGGCCGAGCGCAGCCCGAAGGCGGCCGTTTTCGCCGTCGCGACCGTGCAGGAGGAGATCGGCCTGCGCGGCGCGCACACGAGCGCGTTCGGCATCGAGCCGCACATCGGCATCGCCGTGGACGTGACGTTCGCCACGGACTTCCCGTCGATGGACAAGCGGCGCGCGTCGGAGGTGACCCTGGGCAAGGGGCCGGGCGTGCTCCGCGGCGCGAACGCGAACCGGCGGTTGGCCGACCACCTCATCCA
>CADCTO010000239.1 GCA_902805585.1 uncultured Armatimonadota bacterium
GCCGCCCGCGACCCGGATGCCGCCCCGACGCGGCCGCGGGAAGTCGCGGCCCCGGCGGCGCCCGCGCCCCCTGCCGGGGGCAGGGGGGGCACGGATCTTGCCGGACGTAAGGTGCTGGTCGTGGACGACGACGTACGCAACATCTTCGCCCTGACCAGCATGCTCGAAAGCCAGGGGATGCAGGTCGTCTTCGCCGAGAACGGCCGCGAGGGGATCGAGACGCTTTCCGCCACGCCCGACGTGGAGGCCGTCCTGATGGACGTGATGATGCCGGGGCTGGACGGGTACGAGACCACGCGCGCCATCCGGAACATGGAGGCGTACCGGACCCTGCCCATCATCGCGCTGACGGCCAAGGCTTTGAGCGGGGATCGGGAAAAGTGTCTGGAGGCGGGGGCGTCGGACTATATCTCCAAGCCGGTCGATACGGAGAAGCTGCTCGTCCTGCTGCGCCGCTGGCTGGGGCAGAAGTCGGGCGTCGAGGGTTAAATAGAGTTGAGCGGGAAGAGCTCGTCTCCCGTGCGCTCAACGCTCCGCTGCGTCGAAGACGCATCGCAATGGGTAAGACAGGGAACGATGTCGCAACCGGAAGAGGCTAAGCGGGCGAACCTGTTGCTGGTGGACGACCGTCCGGAGAACCTGGTCGCGCTCGAAGCCATCCTGGAGCCGCTGGGCCAGAACCTGGTGAAAGCGAACTCGGGCCGGGAGGCGCTCAAGCACCTGCTCACCGAGGACTTCGCCCTGATCCTGCTGGACGTGCAGATGCCGGAGATGGACGGCTTCGAGACCGCCGCGCTGATCAAGGAGCGGGAGAAGTCGCGCCACGTGCCGATCATCTTCATCACCGCCATCAGTACGGACGTGCGCTACGTGTTTCAGGGCTATTCGGCGGGGGCGGTCGACTACCTGCCCAAACCCTTCGACCCCGACATCCTCAAGGCCAAGGTCTCCGTCTTCGTGGACCTGTGGGAGAAGGGCGAGCAGATCAAGCGCCAGGCCGAACTGCTGCGCCTGAGCGAGCAGCGCGAGGCCGAGCGCCAGCGGGCGGAGCAGGAGGCGCAGCTGGAGGCGGCCCGCCGGACCGTCCGGACGACCGCCTCCGAGCTGCAGAAGAGCGAGGAGCGCTACCGCTCGCTCATCAGCGCCACGTCGCAGATCGTCTGGACGAGCGACCCGTACGGCGAGTTCACGGAAGAGTTGCCCGCCTGGGGCGCTTTCACGGGGCAGTCGCCCGATGCGCGGAAGGGCCGGGGGTGGCTTCAGGCGGTCCACCTCGACGACCGGGCGCACACCGCCGATGCCTGGAACGCTGCCGTCGCGTCGGGCGACCGGTTCGAAGTGGAGCACCGTATCCGGAAGGCCGACGGCACCTACCGTCACATGGCCGCGCGGGCGGTGCCGGTGCGGGAGCCGGACGGCCGCATCCGCGAGTGGATCGGCGCGCACACCGACATCACCGAGCGCAAACAGGCCGAGGCGGCGCTGGAAGCCGCGTACCAGAAGCAGCGGCGCATCGCCGACGTCCTTCAGGGCTCCCTGCTGTTCGCGCCCCCCGAGGATCAGTTCCCGGGACTGACGCTTTCCACGCACTACGAGTCGGCCTGGGACGAGTCCAGCTACGGCGGCGACTTCTTCGACGCTTTCGCCGTCGAGGGGGGCAAGGTCGCGTTCGTCGTCGGCGACGTGTCCGGCAAGGGGCTGGCGGCGGCGGCGCGCACGACCGAAGTCAAGTACGCCCTGCGCGCTTTTCTGCGCGAATCCGGCGACCCGCAGCAGGCCGTGGAACGTCTGAACGACGTCGTCTGCGACACGCACCGTCTGGACGACCAGGGGTTCGGCACGTTCATCTGCCTCGCGCTGGCCGTCGTGGACACGCGCACCGGCGAGACGAGCGTGGTGGCGGCGGGCACGGAACCGCCGCTCCTGGTTTCCGAAAGCGGGGCGGCGCAGCCGGTCGAGGCGTCGGGCCTGCCGCTCGGGATCGAGCCCGGGGAGGCGTATCAGGCGAAGCGGCTGTCGCTCCTGCCCGGCGACGGACTGCTGCTGGTGACCGACGGCATCACGGAAGCGCGGGCAGCCGACGACTTTTTCGGCTACGAAGGGCTGGCCCGGACCGCCAACGAGGCCGCCGCCCGCGGCGCGCTCGGCGAGGTCGGCAAGGCCGTCATGGACGCCGCGCGGCGTTTCGCCGGGGGCAAACTCCAGGACGACGCCTGCCTGCTGCTCGTCCGCCGGGCGGCGGGCCGGTAGGGGCCTATCCGCCAGTCGCGGGGCCGGGAGATCTATGCCGGACGGACGCACGAAAGCCGACATTCTCCTCGTGGACGACCGTCCGGAGAACCTGGTCGCGCTCGAAGCCATCCTGGAGCCGCTGGGCCAGAACCTGGTCCGGGCGCTCTCCGGCGTCGCCGCCCTGAGGCACCTCCTGACCCGGGACTTCGCCCTGATCCTTCTGGACGTGCAGATGCCGGGCATGGACGGCTTCGAGACCGCCGCGCTGATCAAGGAGCGGGAGAAAACGCGCCACGTGCCGATCATCTTCATCACCGCCATCAGCACCGATCAGAAATACGTCTTCCGGGGGTACTCGGCGGGCGCCGTGGACTACATCGCCAAGCCGTTCGAGCCGGAGATCCTGCGCTCCAAGGTGTCGGTCTTCGTGGACCTGTGGGAGAAGGGCGAGCAGATCCGGCGGCAGGCCGACCTGCTGCGCCGGAGCGAGCAGCGCGAGGCCGAGCGCGAGCTGGCGGAGCGCGAGCGCGAGATGGAGCGCCGCCATCTGGACGCCCTGGCGGCGTCCGAGGCCCGGCTGCGGCGCGTGATCGAGTCCAACCTCATCGGCATCCTCTTCTGGAACACCGACGGCCTCATCACCGACGCCAACGAGGTGTTCCTGGGGATGGTCGGCTACTCGCGCGAGGACCTGGTCGCGGAAAGGCTCAAGGCGCCGGATCTGACGCCGCCCGAGTACCGCCCGCTGGACGCGATGGCGCTGGAGCAGCTTCTGGACGTCGGCTCGTGCCCGCCGTTCGAGAAGGAGTTCGTGCGCAGCGACGGCAACCGCATCCCCGTCCTGCTCGGGGCGGCGATGCTGGAGGGGTCCCGCGAAGAAGGCGTCTCGTTCGTGCTCGACCTGACGCTGCGCAAGGCCATCGAGGAGTCGTTCGTGGCCGCCAAGGAGGAGGCGGAGCGCGCCAACCGCGCCAAATCGGACTTCATTTCCGGAGTCAGCCACGAGCTGAGAACGCCGCTGAACGCCATCGTCGGCTTCAGCAAGCTGTTGAAGAACCCGCGTGTCGGCCCGCTCAACGAGGATCAGGCCGCGTACGTGCAGGACATCGTGCAGAGCGCGGAGCACCTCCAGCAGCTCATCGACGACATCCTCGACCTGTCCAAGATCGAGGCGGGGAAGATGACCCTGAGCCCGGCGCCCTTCTCGCTCGCCGAGGTGCTGGAGCAGAGCCTGGTGATCGTGCGCGAAAAGGCGCGCCAGCACAGCCTGGGGCTGCACACCGAGATCGCCCCCGAAGTGGCCGCGCTGCCTCCTTTCGTCGCCGACCAGCGCAAGGTCAAGCAGGTGCTGTACAACCTGCTCTCCAACGCCGTGAAGTTCACGCCCGACGGCGGGCGCGTCGTTCTGCGCGCCGTCTGCGAGGCGCCGGAGCCCGATAAAGGCAAGCGGGGCCGGAAGCGGCGCGCGCCGCACGGGGACGGTGCCGACGCCGCGCCCGACCCGTGCCCGAGCGTGGTCGTCAGCGTCGAGGACACCGGCATCGGGATCGCGCCGGAGCACCAGGCCCGCATCTGGGAGAACTTCGAGCAGGTGGACAGCTCCTACACGCGCCACCAGCAGGGGACCGGGCTGGGGCTGGCCCTGACCCGCCGGCTCGTGGAGATGCACGGCGGGAGCATCTGGCTGACCAGCGAAGTGGGCCGGGGCAGCACGTTCAGCTTCCGCCTCCCGCTGCGCCTGCTGAACGACCAGGAGACGGCGGCGGGAACCGCGGAGGGGGTCATGGCCGCATGAGCGACGAACCACAGGAGGTGCAGGCGGCGCCCGGCACGGGTGAAGACGCGGCTGCCGCCGCCGGCCGCGTCCTGGTCGTGGACGATCTGCCGGCCAACGTGCGCCTGCTGGCGGGCATCCTCAAGGTCGCCGGCTACGAGATCGCGACGGCCGGGAGCGGCCGGGAAGCGCTGGACACGATCGGACAGGCCGCGCCCGACGTGGTGCTCCTGGACGTGATGATGCCGGACATGGACGGCTTCGAGGTGTGCCGCCGCATCCGGGGAAATCCGGACACGGCGGTGCTTCCGGTCGTCATGGTCACCGCCCTCCAGGGCACGGAAGACCGCGTCCAGGCGCTGGAGGCGGGCGCGGACGATTTCCTGACCAAGCCCGTCGAGGAGGTCGAGGTCCTCGCGCGCGTCAAGTCCCTGGTGCGCGCGAAGCGGCAGCGCGACGCGCTGGAACAGGCCTACGCCGACCTGCAGCGCGCCGAGTCGCTGCGGGACAGCCTGAGCGCCATGCTCGTGCACGACCTGCGCACGCCGCTGACGGCCATCATCGGCCCGCTGGAGATGCTGCTGGACGACACGTCGGCCCCGTTCGACGACATCCAGCGGGAACTTCTGACGATGTGCCAGCGCAACGCGCACCGCCTGCTGGGCATGGTCAACGACCTGCTCGACATCGGTAAGATGGAGAGCGGCGAGATCATTCTGGAGCGTACCGACGTGACCCCGGGCGCCCTGGTCGAGGAGGCGGTCCGGCAGACGGCGCCCCTGGCCGGGGAGAAAGGGCTGGAGGTGGCCCACGACGTCGCCCCGGGCCTGCCGCGCCTGCACGCCGACGAAGACTTGCTGCGGCGGGTGCTGGTCAACCTGCTGGGGAACGCCATCAAGTTCACGCCGGAGGGGGGGCGCGTGGCGGTCTCGGCGCGGGATGCGCCCGGCGCGCTGGTCTTCTCGGTCCGGGACACCGGCGAAGGGATCCCGCGGGAAGCCTTCGGCCGTATCTTCGAGAAGTTCGGCCAGGTCGAAAGCCGTAGCGCCGGGCGCCGGATGAGCACCGGACTCGGGCTGACCTTCTGCAAGATGGCCGTGGAAGCGCACGGCGGCCGCATCGGGGTCGAGAGCGAACCGGGGAAGGGGAGCGTCTTCTCGTTCACGATCCCGCGGGACGGCGGTATCGACGGCTGAAACCGTCCGCCGCCATGGGAGCAGAGGGCATGGACAACCTAGAGCCGCTCCGGCGCTTGCGTAACCGATACTTTGTCCTTCGCCACGGCAGGAGCCTGGCGAACGAGGAGGAGCGGATCGTAAGCCATCCCGATCACGGGGTGCCGCAGTACGGCCTTTCGGAAGCGGGGCGGCGGCAGGTCGAGGACGCGATCACAAAGGCCTTGCGTGATGGCGTCCTCGACGGGACGACGCTGATCGTGGCTTCCGATTTCGCCCGGACGCGCGAATCCGCCGAGATCGCCCGCGCCCTTCTGGGCGCGCAGGACACCGTCCTCCTGACGCCGAAGCTCCGGGAGCGGTTTTTCGGCGACTGGGAGAAGCAGCACCACAGCAACTATCATCGCGTGTGGGAGGCCGACGCGCTCGACGGGGGGCACACGCGCAACGGGGTCGAGAGCACGCGCGAGGTGCTGGCACGGACCACGTCGCTCCTCCGGGACCTCGAACGGGACTACGCCGGCAGGAACATCCTGCTCGTCTCCCACGGCGACGCCCTGCAGATCCTGCAGACCGCGTTCGAGCGCGTCGATTCGGCACGTCACCGCCTGCTGCCGCATCTGGAGACCGGCCAGATCCGGGAACTGGAATGGAAAGCGGCGCCAATATCATCGGAGGATGTATGGATCACGAACGAGTCAACGCCGCGCTGAAGGAAGCATCGGACACGCGCCGCGTGACGATCGGCGACGGGGTTCTCGCCGCGGTCGCCGAGACGTTCGCGGACTGTTTCGGGCCGCTGCCGGCCGTCGTCGTGGCGGACGAGAACACGTGGGGCGTCGCGGGCGGGGAGGTACAGGAGCGGCTGCGCGGGGCGGGACGTCCCGTCGAGGCGCCCATCGTCTTCCCCGGCCGACCGACGTTATACGCCGACGAAGAAAACGTCCGGGAGTTGGAAGGGAAGCTGCGCGGTCTCGACGGCGTGATCCCCGTCGTGGTCGGCTCGGGCACCCTCAACGACATCACCAAGCTGGCGGCGCACCGCGCGGGCCGGCAGTACCTGGTGGTCGGGACCGCCGCGTCGATGGACGGGTACACGGCGTTCGGCGCCGCCATCACCAAGGACGGCTTCAAGCAGACGATGTCGTGCCCGGCGCCGCGCGCGGTGCTCGCCGACCTGGAGATCCTGGCCCACGCCCCGCCGGAGATGAACGCGACCGGCTACGGCGACCTGCTCGGCAAGGTCACGGCCGGGGCGGACTGGATCCTCGCCGACGCGCTCGAATCCGAGCCCATCGACCCGCGCGCGTGGCCGCTGGTGCAGGACTCGCTGCGCGACTGGACCGGCAGACCCGACCAGCTCCGCGCCGGCGACCGGCAGGCGATCGAGCACCTGTTTGAGGGGCTGATCATGGCGGGCGTGGCGATGCAGATCAGCGCATCGTCCCGTCCCGCTTCGGGCAGCGAGCACCGCTTCAGCCATCTGTGGGAGATGCAGGCGCTCGGCCACGGTCACGCCCTGGTCCCGCACGGCTTCAAAGTCGCCGTCGGCACCCTCGCCGCCGCCGCGCTCTACGAGCGGGTGCTGGTCCGTGACCTGAGCAAGATCGACGTCGAGGCGATCTGCCTTACTTGGCCTTCGCGTGAAGAGGTCGAGCGCTCGGTCCGCGCCTCGCACGACATCCCCGAACTGGCGGAGAACGCCGTCGAAGAAAGCCTCGCCAAGTATCTCGATGCCAATCAGCTTCGCCAGCGATTGCTCCTGCTCCAGGCGCTCTGGCCGATGATGCGGGAGCGCGTCCAGGCGCAGATGCTTCCGGCGGACCGGCTGCGCGACCTGCTACAGGCGGCGGGCGCTCCCACGGAGCCGGACGAGATCGGGGTGAGCCGGGAGCAGTTGAGGGAGAGCTACACGCTCGCCCGTACGATCCGCGCCCGGTACACCGTGCTCGACTTGGTGAACGAGACCGGCATCCTGGACGCGTGTGTCGGAGAGCTATTCGCCCCCGGCGGGTTCTGGGCCCGCGTCCCCTGAATCGGAAAAGCGGAGCCGAAGGCGGCGCCCCCCCGCTCCTCAGGAAAACTGGGCGGCGTGGTCGCGGACGAACTCTTCGAAACGGCGCGGGGCATTTCCGGTCGCGTCGCGCACGCCGGAGGTGACGGCCGCGGCCTCGCCGCGCCGGTAGTGCGCGTAGTCCTCGATCAGGCCCTCTGCCTGCCAAGGCGGGAACCCGACGCCCAGCAGCGCCTCGTGCATCGCCTCGGGCGGGATGTCGACGAAGGCGACCGTGCGTCCCAGCGCGGCGGAGAGGCGCACGGCCATATCGGCATGGGTGAGCGCCTCGGGGCCCGTCAACTCGTAGACCTTGTTCTCGTGCCCCGGCCCCGTCAGCGCCGCCACGGCGGCGTCGGCGATGTCGCGCACGTCGATCACGCTCACCTTCGCATCACCCGCCGCCGCGTAGAAGGCGTTCTGCGTCGCGATCGTCGAGCGGAAGTTCAACAGGCCCTGCATGAACAGGTTGGGGCGCAGGAACGTGTAGGCGATACCCGACGCCTGAAGCGCCGCTTCGACCGCCGCGTGGTAGCGCAGGAAGCGCACGGGCGAGTCGGCGGCTGCTGCGAACTGCGACAGTTTTACGATGTGCGCGACGCCGCCGCTCCGCCGCGCCGCCTCGACGAAGGCGATCTGCTGCGCCTCCGCCCGCTCCGAGGAGTTCGTCAGGAGGAAGGCGCGCTCCACGCCCTCCAGGGCTGCGTCCAGCGTCTCGGGGCGGTCGAAGTCGCCCCCCACCACCTGGACGTTGGGCAAGGCGATCGCGCCCGCCCGGCCCGGGTCGCGGACCATGGCGCGTACGGGAACGTTCCGCGCCGCCAGACGCCGTATGATTTCCGTCCCGTTAGTGCCGGTCGCACCGGTGACCAGGATCATGTCAATGCTTCCCCCGGATCGCCGCGGCGGCTGCGGACGATGCACACCCTCTCACGCTTCCTGTCGGGATGCAGCCGTGACGCCAACGTCTGTACGTTGCGTCGCGGCGTGGAACACTTCCTTCAACCCCCGCGATTCCTGGTCCGTTGCGCCTTCAGCCGGTCCAGGTGCGGGGTCATGGCCGCGAACCACTTGTCGGCCATCTTTTGCTGCCCTCGGGGGTTCGGGTGCGCCCAGTCGAAGGTGTCGGAGTCCAATGCGTCGGGGTTCTCCTGCCAGTTCGC
>CADCTO010000240.1 GCA_902805585.1 uncultured Armatimonadota bacterium
GGAAGACCAGGGTGCGCGCGCCGGCGTGGCCGAAGACGAGCAGTTCCATGTCCCGGCTCAGGTGCGGGCTGAACCACCGGTGGTATTGTCGGTCCATCCACTCTGAGGATACCGCGTCCGGGCCGGCGTTTTGTTAAGGCAGCGTTAAGGGCGGGCCGCGGCGGTTCCCGGCCGGGGCGCCAGCGACGGGGCGTGCTCGGTTATGACGCGGGTCCACAGCCGGTACCCTTCGGGACTCAGGTGCAAACCGTCGTCCTCGAAGAGTTCCGGACGGGGACCGCCGTCCCGTCCCAGCATCGGGTCGAAGACATCGATGAAGCGGCCGTTCGGCCGGCCGGCGATGTCGGCTTCCATGCACGCGTTCGCGCGCCGGATGTGGTCCAGGAGGCGCCACCGGGCCGGACTGGGCTTGATGGCGATGAACCCGAACGGGATCGGGCCGAGGTGCCGATCCACCTGCTGCCGTAACCGGCGGTACGAGCCGACGACGTCGTCCGGCGTCTGGCCGTCGCCCAAATCGTTGTCGCCCGCGTAGACGACCAGGGACGCGGGGCGGAGCGGCAGCACCAGCCGCTCGAAAAAGAAGGCGCAGGCCTGCAAGGTCGAGCCGCCGAAGCCCAGGTTGACGACGGGCGCGTCGCCGAAGGCTGGCCGCAGGTCGTTTGCGAGGCCGTGCCAGAGCCGGATGCTGGAGCTGCCGTAGAACACGACGGCATCGCGGGGCGCGTCGGCGGGCCGCGCGGCTTCCAGGGCTTCGACTTCGGCTTCGTACCAGATCAAGACACGGTTCCTTTCGCGATGCGGCTCTGCGGGCACGGCACCGCTCGCTCCGCCGCACGTTCCGTGCCTCCGTGTTTTCGCCCCAAGAAGCGCGAAATCAACGTCCGCAGCGGCGATCGAGGGAACGATCAGAACTTCCGTGCCAGACGTTCGGCGTCGGGTCGCAGACGCACGTGGCCGTGGGTCGCGATCACGTCGTGCGCTTCCAGGAGCCAGTCGTGCCCCTCGGCGAGGTGCCCCAGCCGCTGGTGCGCCTCCGCCAGGACGAGTAGGCGCCGCACGCGGGCGTAGAAGTTGGTCTGTACGGGCGCCGGCATCGCGTCCAGGCCCCCCGCCGGATCTCCGGCCTCGAGGAGCACCCGCGCACGATCTTCCCCGCGGACGTGCGCCTCCATCTCGTTCTCGCACGGCTCCGCCCGCACCCGCGCCTCTCCCGCCCCGACGTCGAACGCCGTGGTTCACGGCGCGCACGGCTGGCTCAAAGGCGCCGCGCCAGCTGGCCGGGCAGCCCGGTGGGCAGGTCGTGTTCGCGGCACAGCGCAAAGGCGTGGCGCAACTCCTCCTGCGCGCCCGAGCGGTCCGACAGCGCCAGCCGCGCCTCGACCCGGTAGCACGAGTCCCACAACTGCTG
The DNA here is from genome assembly GCA_902805585.1 of uncultured Armatimonadota bacterium. Lineage (GTDB taxonomy): Bacteria > Armatimonadota > Armatimonadia > Armatimonadales > Armatimonadaceae > CADCTO01. The sequence continues at coordinate 1,412 of CADCTO010000240.1, forward strand.
GTGCGGTGTGGCGTGCCCGTCCGAGGGCAGGAGCGCCAGCGCCTCGGCGGGGAGGCCGGCCGCCAGCAGCGCGCGGCCCCGCACGTGCCCGGCCAGGTGCAGCACCAGCGGGTCGTCCTGGTCCTGGGCCAGCACGTGCGCCCGGCCCGCCCAGTCCAGCGCGGCCGCGGTGTCGCCGGCGGCAGTTGCGTACTCGGCCATGTCCCGGTACAGGGCGCTCTGCCACCCGGCGTCCGCGCTCAGGTCCAGCCAGCGCCGCGCCAGGGCGACGCGGCGGCGGCTGCCGGCCGCGTCGCGTTCGGCGGGGGCCGCCCACACGAGGCTGTGCACCGGCGTGCTCCACCACGCCTCCCAGGGCGAGCGGCCCACGCTCAGGTCCAGCGCCCGCTCGGCGTACGCCCGGACCTCCTCGCGCTCGCGGCCGTTCCCTTCCAGGAAGGCGGCGTGGAAGGAATAAGCCCTGGCCAGCAGACGCCGGGCCGGCTTTTCGCGCGCCGCGGCGCGCGGCCACAGGCCCGCCTCCAGCACCAGGAAGTGCAGCTCCAGCAGGCGCCCGTCACCCCGGTCCATCTGCTCCACGTACCCGTCGCACTGCTGCTCCAAAGCCTCCAAAGACGACGGACCGGATGCC
>CADCTO010000241.1 GCA_902805585.1 uncultured Armatimonadota bacterium
GCTGGTCGTGACGGCCTCGAACCCCCTGGGCAACCTGTACTCGCCGACGCACGACGTGGACATCCGCCGCGAGGGCGGGACCCGCGCCGTGGTCACCTGGGACTCGGGCGAGAAGGCAGCGAGCCTGGGCGAGAACAGCGAGATGGCGCTCTACATCGCGCCGGGGAACGCCAAGAACGTCGCGCTGTCCGTGCTGACCTATAACGCCGCGCTGCCGCAGGTCGCCTCGCTGGGCGGCGGGGCGCGCGAGTCCGGCTACTTCCTGGTCGTCGCCTCGCCCGCGGTGCCCGAGAACGCCAAGACCGCGCTGCCGCGGCGGGTCGTGATCGTGATGGACCGCTCGGGCTCGATGCAGGGCAAGAAGATCGACCAGGCGCGCGAGGCCCTGCGCTTCGCGCTCGACCGGCTGCGCCCGCAGGACCGGTTCAACGTGATCACCTTCTCGGACAGCGTCGAGAAGTTTGCGCCCGCGCCCATCCAGGCCACCAAGGACAACCTGACGCGGGCGCGGTCCTTCGTGGACGACATCATCGCCGACGGCGGCACCAACATCAACGCGGCCCTGCTGGAAGGGCTGAAGCAGTTCCCGGAGCGCGGCGCGGGCAACACGCTGCTGTTCTTCACCGACGGCCTGCCCACGGTCGGCACGACAAACAAGGACCAGATCGTCAAGAACGCGCTCGAAGAAAACGCCAAAAAGGCGCGCACCTTCGTCTTCGGCGTCGGGTACGACGTGGACGTGCCGTTCCTGGACCAGGTGGCGCTGTCGCTGCGCGGCGACGCCGACTACGTGCGCCCCGACGAGAACATCGAGACCAAGACGGCGCGCTTCGTCGCCAAGACCAGCGCCCCGGTGCTGGCCGACCTGAAGGTGAAGGTCGCGGGCATCAAGGCCGGCGAGATCTACCCCAAACCCGACGACCTGCCCGACCTGTTCCAGGGCTCGCAGCTCGTGCTCGTGGGCCGCTACACCGGCGGCAACGTCCCCGCCACGATCACCCTGACCGGCGAGGCGAACGGCAAGCCGCAGACCTACACGATGTCCACCCGCTTCCCCGCCGTGGACACGACGTCCGACTTCCTGCCGCGCCTGTGGGCCACGCGCAAGATCGGGCACCTGCTGGACGAAGTGCGCCTGCGCGAGGGCGAGGCCAAGCGCGAGGTGGTCGAGCAGATCGTCTCGCTTTCGCGCGAGTTCGGCGTCCTCACGCCGTACACCGCCTACTTCGTCCCCGAGCCGGGCACGGAGGACGGCCCCACGCCGCTCGCCCGCGGGGGCGCGGTCATGCAGCGGGACGAGGCGATAGCCTTCAGCACCGGGGCGGCCGGCGCCGGCGGCTTCGGCGGCGGTGGCGGCCGGAGTGGTGGTCCCGTGGCAGCGCCCGCCGCCCCGCTGGATTCCTACCGACGCTCGCGGGCCGGCGAATCTGCCGTGAACAACAGCCAGGACGCCCGCGCCAAGCGCTCGCAGAACCAGGTCGGCAACGCGTACGCGTACGGCGTGAAGGCGGGGGCGGAGCGCGCCAAAGACGAGCAGACCGCCCGCCGCATCCAGAACGTCGCCTCGCGCACGTTCTACCAGGTCGGGCCGGTCTGGACGGACGCCACCTACGACACCAAGAAGCAGAAGCAGGTGGTGAAGGTCCGGCTGTACTCGCCCGCGTACTTCGCGCTGGTCCGGCGCAACGCCGACCTCGCCAAGTGGGCGGCCCTGGGCGAGGAGGTGCTGGTCGCCGCGAACGCGACGCAGGCCGTGCAGTTCGGCGCGGACGGCAAGGAGGCGCTGACAGAAGCCGAGATAAGGGCGCTGGCGGGGAAATAGCCCTCACCCCCCGGCCCCCTCTCCCGGCGCTGCGGGAGAGGGGGAAGAAGAAAGGGAAAGAAACAGGGCCGGTATCCCGCGCGGGATACCGGCCCTGTTCTTGTCAAGCCACGCTCGCCTTGGTGGCAGGCACCCCCTCTCCCGCAGCGCCGGGAGAGGGGGCCGGGGGGTGAGGGCTAAAGCGGGAAGTGCACCCGTTCGCCCGTGCGCGCGGCCCGGTACACGCCAACGATCAGCTCCAGCGCGTTGCGCGCTTCCTGGCCGTTCATGAACGTTTCGCGGTCGTCGCGGATCGCGTCGATCAAGTCCTTGAAATGGGCGACGTGGCCGCCGAGGGAGATGGCGGTCGGGTCCGACGCGCCCTGCGCGGGCGCGTCGCCGGAAGCGCCGCCCTGGTCCGGCGCGGACAGCACCTGGAAGTCCTTGATCTCCGGCGGGTAGGCGGCCAGTTTGTGCTGGCCGCGCTCCTCCTTGCCGTCCGTGAACTGCGCGTGCCGGGCCCGGCTGTTTTCGACGATCACGGTCCCGCCCGTCCCGTAGACCTCCAGCGCCTGCTTGAAGCCCGGGTACATCGCCGTCGAGGCGAGCAGCGTGCCGACCGCGCCCGACTCGAACTCGATGGCCGCCGTCACCACGTCCTCCACCTCGATCCGCTCGTGGGCGCGCGTCGCCATCGTCGCCGTCACAGACTTCACCGGCCCCATCACCCAGCGCAGTTGGTCCACGTAGTGGACGCCCTGGTTCATCAGCGCGCCGCCGCCGTCCAGCTCCCACGTCCCCCGCCACCCGCCCGAGTCGTAGTACTCCTGGGTGCGGTACCACTTCGTCGTCGCCTCCGCGTAGCACAGCGTCCCCAGCCGGCCCTCGTCCAGATACTTCCGGAGCTGCCGCATGCCGGAGGAGTACCGGGCCTGCGAGATGACCTCCAGCTTGACGCGGTTGTCGCGGCAGGCGGCGATCAGCGCGTCCGCGGCCTCCAAAGACACGTCGATCGGCTTTTCGCAGACGACGTGCTTGCCCGCCCGGGCGCCCTGGACGCCGTGTTTGGCGTGCATGCCGGAGGGCGTACACACGTTGAGCACGTCGAAGTCGGCCCCCTCCAGCATGGCGGTCAGGTCGTGGAAGGCGCGCACACCGTGCTTCTGCGCGGTCTTGTCGGCCAGTTCGGGCACTTCGTCGCACACGGCCACCAGTTCGGCATCGTCGGGCAGGGCACGGATCGCGTCGATGTGCGTGCCGTGGATGACGCCGCATCCGACGATGGCGAAACGGAGCTTGGACATGGTTCCTCCTGAAAGAGGCGGCGGCCGCTGCGCGGCCGCCGCCAAAGTATTGGTCAGATGCCCCCTTGTTGGCGCTTTGCCGAAGCATTTCCTGCGCGGCCCTGCCCGCGGCGCCCGAAACCGATGTATACTTGACGCAAGCCTGCCTGTGCCGGGCGTCACCGGGCAGCGTAAGGTCCCGCCCCGAGTAGGATAGCCGTGCTGTATTCTCGTGTCAAACCGCTCTTCACCTATGCCCTTTCCCTGCCGCTGGTGGCGCTGACCACCTGGGGCTTATTCGCCCTGCAGCAGGCGATGACCGCACGCGAGGGCGTGTACACGCGGCCCTACGCCATCGGCTTCATCCTGCCGGTGGCGCTCATGACGCTGCTCGGGGGCGCCCGAGCGGGCGTCTTGACGCTGGCGCTTTCCCTGCTGTCCACGGTCTATATCCTCGTGGAGCCCACGTTCGCCTTCGAGCTTTACCAACCGCGCGATGTGGCCGAAGTGGTCATCGTCGGCGTCACGGGAAGCCTGATCGTCTTCTCGCTGGACGCGATGCGCCGGGCGCACGAGCGCTCCGAACGGCTCCTGGCGGATTCCCGGGAGTCCAGCGCCCGCCTGCGCACCGTCATGAACACGGCGCCCGTGGCCGTCATGACGTGCACCCCGGACGGGACGCTGAACTATGCCAACCGCGAGGCGGAGCGCATCTGGGGCCAGCCCCTGCACACGGTCTCCCGTGAAGGCTGGTCACGGTACCGGCTGCTGTACCCGGACGGGTCGCCGATCCCGCCGGAGCGGATGGGGCTCGCGCGGGCGCTGGCGGGCGAAGACCCCGTGCACAACGAACTGACCATCGAGCGTCCGGACGGCACGCGGGTCATGGTGAGCAGCATCTCCACGCGTGTCCACGACCAGGAGGGCGAACTGCTCGGCGCGCTGGCCGTGTTCTCGGACGTATCCGAGCGCAAAAGCGCGGAGGAAGCGCTGCGGCAGAGCGAAGAGAACTACCGCTTCCTGGCCGAGACGATGCCCCAGCTCGTCTGGACCGCGCTTCCGGACGGCGGGCACGACTATTTCAACGCGCGCTGGTTCGAGTACACCGGCACGACCCCGGAGGAGACGCGGGGCTCGGGATGGTCGCGCCTGCTCCACCCCGACGACCAGGAACGATCTCTGGGGTGCTGGGAGCACTGCCTCCGGACTGGCGATCCCTACGAGATCGAGTACCGGTTCCGGCGGGCGGAGGACGGCATGTACCGGTGGTTCCTGGCGCGGGCGCTGCCGCTGCGCGGGCCGGACGGCCGGATCCTGCGCTGGTTCGGGACGTGTACGGACATCCACGACCAGAAGGTGCTCGAAGAAGAGCGCGCCCGGCTCCTGCAGGAGGTCCAGCGGCGCGCCGAGATGGAAGCGCTGGCCAACAAGATCGGACAGGCGCTGCGCGTCGATCTCGACCCGGAATACGTGCAGTCGGTGGCGACGGAAGCGCTGGGCGAGGCGCTCAACGTGGACCGCTGCTATTTCGCCACCTTCGATCTGGCGCATGACCAGGTGGTCATCGGACAGGACTGGCGCCGCGCCGACCTGCCGTCCCTTGCCGGCGAGTACCGCATCTCGGACTTTCGCATCGATCTGGAGGCGCTTTACGGCACCGGAGCGACGCAGGTCACGCAGGATGTGCGCACAGACCCGGACCTGGGCGCAACGGCGGCGGCGTTCGAGGCGCTCGGGCTGCGCGCGGGCATCACGGTCCCGCTGATGGACGAGGGCAGGCCGGTGGCCTCGCTCAGCGTGGCGATGGCGGACGCGCCGCGCCCGTGGACGCCCGAGGAGGCGGCGCTGGTCGAGACGGTCGCTTCCCAGACATGGTCCACGATGAATGCGGCGATACTGCTCCAGCGCGAGCGCAATATCGCGGTCCGCCTCCAGGAAGCCCTGCGGCCGAGGATCCCGGAAGGGACACCCGGCCTCGATCTGGCGGAGTACTACCAGCCGGCGCTTGCCGAAGCCAACATCGGCGGCGACTTCTTCGACGTGTTCGCCATCGAAAAAGGCTGCACCGCCCTGGTCGTCGGCGACCTGAGCGGCAAGGGCCTGGCGGCGGCCTCCCAGGTCGCCCTCGTGCGGAACATGCTCCGCTTCGCGCTGTACCAGGGGAGCAGCGCCGCCCGGGCCCTGGAATCGCTGAACGGCGTGCTTTGCGAGCACGGCCTGCTCGTGGGCTTCGCCACCCTGTTCGTGGGGCTGCATGATACGGGAGCCGGCACGCTGACCTACGTCTCCTGCGGGCACGAGCCCGGCCTGGTGCGGCGCGCCCGCGCGGGCGTCATCGAGGAGTTGCCGCCGACCGGCCCCATTCTGGGCGGGGTCGAGGACGCGCGCTACGAGCAGCACGTGGTGAACCTGGGTCCCGGCGACGTGCTGGCCCTGTACACGGACGGCCTGTCCGAGGCCGGCCGCGCCCGCCACCAGTTCCTGGGGGTCGAAGGGATCGCCGGCCTGCTGCGCGAAGCGCACCCCGGCGCCGGCGCGGACGCGATCAAGGAGCGGATCATGAGCGGCGTGGAGCGGCACGCCGGCGGGCACCTTGACGACGACGCCTGCCTGCTCGTCGCGGTAATCGCCGGCAAGGGTTGAGGGCGCGCAGTGCCGAGACACGTCAGTGCCCGTTCTCAGCCCCCTCCCGCATCCCTTTTCTGGGGCCAGAGCCGGATCAGCAGGGCGGGCTCGTCCGTCCCCGGAAGGCTGAGCGAGAAGCGCTCCTGCCGCAGCGGGGCGATGCGGGCCGTGACGCGCGGGTCCTCGGCGAGCGACTCGGCGACGACGACGTCGCCGCCCACGCTCTGCGCCTGGAACCGTGAGGCGAGGTTGACGGTCTGCCCGAAGTAGTCGAGCACGCCGTTCGCGTTCACCGCGAGTGCCGGCCCGGCGTGCAGGCCCAGCTTGATCACGAACGGGTGGGAGTCCGCGGCGGCGAGGCGCTGCACCTCCAGGGCTGCGGCGAGCGCCTCGTCCGCGTCGGGGAACGCGGCCATGACCGCGTCGCCGATGGTCTTGACGACCCCGCCGCCGTGGGCCCCGAGCGTTCCGCGCAGGAACTGGAAGTGGTCGCGCACGGCGGCGTACGACGGCGCGTCGCCGCGCGTGCGGTACAGCAGGGTGGAGCCCCGGAGGTCGCTGAACAGGATGGCGATCTGCCGCACGGCGAGGTCCACGCCCGGCGACAGCACTTCGGAGCCGAAGGCGTCGCGGAACGCCTGTAACGAAGTCACCTGCGCGGCGGTCGCGACGTCGGCCATCCAGCCCGGCGTCTCCAGCCGCAGCACGGCGGCAGGCCCGGGCAGCGCGCTGCGCAGGCGCCAGCGCGCCCGGGTCGGGAGCCGGGGCCCCGGGCACAGATCGATGCGGCCGCGCCGCTCGTGCTGCCGCAGCGTGACGGTCACGTCCCCCGCGGGCGCGTCGTCGCGCAGCTCGATCTCCACGCTTCCCCCCTGCGGCGAGCGGAGCGTGTAGCGCCCCGGCGGCAGCGCCAGGCTGTCCACCCGCTCCTCTTCCCCCGCGAGCGGCCACTGCGCCACGACGTGCGGCGCCGCCCCCGGGCCGCCGATGCAGTACGTGGCTTCACCCGTCTGAACCGGCCGGACTTCCGGCGCGACGGAGAAGCAGACCTCGACGGAGCGGTCGAACTCCGGCCCGAAGCGGATGTCGCAGGACGGGCAGTGCGCCTCCTGGCTCGCCATGTCGCTCAGGCGCGGGAAAGGGTCTCCCGCCCCGCGACAGGCGGGACACAGGACGCGCCAGCGCAGTTCCAGGAGGCGCGCCCGGACACCGAGCAGGCAGGCCTGCAGCACCTCCTGACGCGCCCGGCCCCAGCGGTCAGCGAGCGCGAAGGGCCGGATGTTGACCACATCCTCGACGGGGGCCTCCGTGATCAGCTCCGTCAGGTGAGCGGCCAGGCCGGCGTCCACGCCTCGCCCGGTGAGCGCCGCCATCGCCCGTCCCAGCCGCTCGGCGTCGGCGGGCGGGCGCGCGCTGTGCCGGGGGTACGCCGTGGGCGCGCTGCCGCGCAGAAACGCCTCGAAGCTGCGGCAGGCGCCCAGCAGGCCGTTCACCGCCGAACCGGCGACCGTGCGCGTCAGCGGACCGGCGACGAAGTTCATCGGGGTGGCGTCGGTGTAGGCGACGGCGCGCGTCGCCCCGGGCCCGTCCGGCTCGAACCGCATGCCCAGGACCAGTTCGGCGACCGGGCCGCTGCGGAAGACGCGCCGCACGGAGAACTCCCCGGGGCGCACCCAGCGGTACGGCTCCTCGCGGTAGCGCAGGGTGAGTCCCGCGATGCGCGTTTCGGCCTGCATGGTCGAGCCGCCCCACTCGTTCGGCAGGAAGGAGAAACGTACGGGCGGCAGGCCGACCTCGCGGTTCAGGCGGTCGGTGTCGGTGACGAGCGACCAGAGCGCCTCCCGGGGCACCTCAAAACGCTCTTCCCGTTCGACCCGTATCACGTCAGCCGCCAAGATCGCCTCCTGCAAAGTCGAGACTTGAGGGCTGAGAGGTGGAGAAGGGAGGGGGCTTCTCTGACCCTCAAGTCTCAACCCTCAAGTCTCGGCTATCTTGACAGGCATACGATGGGGAAGGAATCCACGTTCCCGTACCGGAGGTAAAAAAAGACCGCTCGGCGCAGGCTTTGCGCCGGAGCGGTCGGTAGGAGTTTCTCGTGTAGCACAGTATACTGCATGTTTTATGCCCCTTGCACGCCTGCCCTGCCGAATTTACCCGGTAATTATGATAGAATTGGGCCATAAAAGCGCGGGCGCGATCCCGAGCTAGTTTTCGAGGTACACGATGAACTCCGGTTTCCGTCTGCGCTTCCTCCTGTCCGCGATGATGTTCCTGCTGTACGCCGTGTGGGGAGCCTGGACGCCGATCCTCGCGCTGACCCTCGGCCAACGGCTGAAAGCGACCGGGGAGCAGATCGGCGCGGTCTACGGCGTACTGTGGCTGGCCTGTATCATCACACCGTTTATCGGGGGCCACATCGTGGACCGCCTGATGCCCAGCCAGGTGTTCCTGGGCATCGCCGCCGCCGTGTGCACCGGCGCCGCCTGGATGATGAGCCAGCAGCAGGCCATCGGGACGCCCTTTTCCGGCGATCTCATGACCTGGATGTGGGTGTGGTCCATCTTCTTCGCGCCGACCCTCGGGATCACCAACAGCATCGCGTTCTACCACCTGGGCCGCACCGGGGCGAGCGAGCGGCAGCAGGAGCGCGACTTCGCCGTCGTCCGCACGGCCGGCACGGTCAG
>CADCTO010000242.1 GCA_902805585.1 uncultured Armatimonadota bacterium
TCCGGGGGCAGAGCGGCAAGAATGGCCCCGGCTTGCTCGGCCAGTTCTTCGCGCGACCGGTGTGCCAGGTCGGGAAGATCGTACTTACGGCGCAGCCTCTCGTCGGCCTCGTCCAGGCTGTGCGCCGGCCCGGTGAGCAGCGCCTGCCCCTCACGCAGCCCTTCGGCACGATCCGCGATCTCCGCCAGGGCGGCGACCGTGTAGCGGTTCAGATCCTCGCCCCGGGCTTCGGCGACGGCACGAAGCCGCTCCGCCAGTTCCTCGGGCAGTTCGATGGTCGTCATAACGTCGTCCCCTTCCTAAAGCACCAGTGTCAGAACACGATCTTGTGGCGGCGCATGTGGATGCCCAGCAGCAGGCCGATGGCGATCAGGTTCATCCAGGCCGCCGAGCCGCCGAAGGAGATCAGCGGAAGCGGCACGCCCACCACGGGCATGATGCCGCAGGTCATGCCGATGTTGACCGTCAGGTGGAAGGCGATCAGCGTGACCACGCCGCCGGCGATCAGGCGGCCCAGCTGGTCCTCGCACTCGGCGATGGTGACCAACCCCCGGTACAACAGGAGCCCGTACGTCAGGAGCAGCAGGCATCCGCCCAGGAAGCCGCCCTCCTCGCCGATCACGGTGAAGATGAAGTCCGTGTGGTTCTCGGGGATGAAGTGCAGGTTCGTCTGCGTGCCGTGGTAGAGCCCCTGCCCCAGCACCTGCCCGCCGCCGATGGCCGTCTGGCTCTGAAGCACCTGGTAGCCGTCGCCGCGCGGGTCCACGGTCGGATTCAGGAACGCACGCACCCGGTCCTTCTGGTAGTCGTGGAGGATGTTCGCCTGCCACGCGACGAAGAACAGGGCCGCGCCGACGGCGGCGAGACCGAGAAGGTGCTGCCACCGGGCGCCGGCCAGGAACACGGTGCCCGTCCAGATGGCGAGGAACACGAGCGACGTGCCCAGGTCGGGCTGCTTCATGATGAGCGCGACGGGGACGAGCACGTGGGCCAGCGTCTTCAGCAGGTTGGGCAGTTCGCGGATGCCCGGCCCGATCAGGGCGAGGTAGTTGGACAGCGTCAGGATGATGGCGATCTTGGCGAACTCCGAGGGCTGGAGTTTGAAATCCATGCCGGGGATCGGGAGGCGGATCCACCGCGCCGCGCCTTTGACGTCGGGCGCGAACAGCAGCACGAGGGCCAGCAGGAAGAGGTTGCCGAAGTAGAGGAACGTGGCGATGCGCGGGGCCTGCCGGTAGTCCAGCGTGGCGGCATAAGCCATCAGGAACAGGCCGACCAGGTAGTAGAGCCCCTGGCGCATGACGGCGTGGTGCCCCTGCAGGCCCGGACGGTTCCAGGTCGCCACGTGGATCGCGACCAGCCCGAACGCCATCAGAAGGCCTACCGACAAAAGCAGAGTCTTGTCTACGTTTTTCCGCAGTCGCGGCTCGATCCAGGGGGCGTTCATCGTGCGTACCTGCCAGGGCGCGCGCAGGAGATGTGGGGCACGGCGGCGAAAAAAACCGTGCTCGTCGTTTCCGACGGCTTGGAGAACCCGTCCGGTGCCCGCATTACCACCCCGCGCCCTGCTGCTTTCCTCGGCCTGTCTGGCTGTTCTTATTATACAGCCTGGTCCGGCCCGGGCGCAGCCCGCCCCGGACCGCGGCGCGCCCGCCGCCAAACCGGCGCCGGCCGCGAAAGCCGCGCCCGCCCTGACGGTTTTGGAGAACGGGCTGCGCGTGGTCGTGGTCGAGCGCCGCTCGGCGCCGCTGGCGGCTCTGGAACTGCGGGTGCGGGCGGGGACGGCCTACGAGACCCCGGAGAACAACGGCGTCGCGCACTTCCTGGAGCACGTGCTGTTCAAAGGGACGACCACCCGCAAGCGCGGCGAGGTGGACGCGGAGGTCGAGAGCGTCGGCGGCGAGTTGACCGCCGAGACGGGGAAGGACTGGGCGCGGTTCGCGACGGTCGTCCCCGCTTCGGCGTGGCGCAAAACGCTCCACGTGCTGGCCGACGTCGTGCAGAACCCGGCCCTCCGCCCCGAAGACATCGACGTGGAGCGGCAGGTCATCCTCGACGAGATGGCTTCCGCCGACACGGACCCCACGCGTGCCCCGTACGGCGCCGTCGCGTCCGTCGCCTTCCCGGCGGAACACCCGTACCGGCTCAGCCTGTACGGTCCCGAGGCGAACGTGCGCCGACTGAAGCGGGACGACCTGCTCGCCTTCTGGCGCGCCCGCTACACCCCGGGGAACATGACGCTGATCGCCGTCGGCGACGTGAGGCGCGATGACATCGTGGGCGCGGCGCGGGCCCTGTTCCCGGTGCCGACGCCCCCCGCCACGGCCGCCCCCGCTTCCGCCCCGGCGGCGGTCGAGCTGCCCGATCCGGGTCCGATCTCCGGCGCCGCGGCGCGCGCCGCGCCGCTGTACCGGGACCGCAGCCTGACCACCGTGGTCCTGGCCTTCCGCGCCCCGTCCGTGCGGGAGTGGGCGGACGCCGTGGCGCTGGACGTGCTGCTCAACATCCTGGCGACCGGCGGGCAGGGCCGCTTTCACGAGGCGCTGGTGCGCAAAGAGGGCCTCGCGCTGGCGGTGTCCGCCGACTACCTGACCCAGCGCGCCCCGGGCATCCTCACGTTGACGGCCATCGGCCCGGGTGCGAGCGCGCCGGCCCTCGAAGCCGCCCTGCTGCGCGAAGTGCGCCGCCTGCGCCAGGACGGCGTGACCGACGACGAAGTGGATCAGGGCAGGCGTGCGCTGATCGGGCAGATCCTCTTCGACGAGGAGACGTTTTCCGGCCAGGCGAACTCCCTCGGCTTCTACGACGCCATCGACTCGTTCGAGTTCGCCGCGCGGTACCGCGAGCGCGTCGCCGCCGTGACGACGCAGGACGTCGCCCGCGTCATCGGGCAGTACCTCACGCCGGACCGTTACGCCGTCGCCACCATGCAGCCCCGTTCCGCCGCCCCGCCGGCGTCCGAAACCGCCCCGAAAGTCGAGGCCTCCCGATGAGAAAAGCGAACCACAGAGGCACGGCGACACAGAGGAGGCGCCGGGGGTTCGTGCGCGGCTTTTTCTTTCCTTCTCTGTGCTCCCTCTGTGTCGCCGTGCCTCTGTGGTTCGTCTTTTTCGGCGCCATGGCCGTGAGGCCTGCCGCCGCAGCGGCCGCAAAGCCGGTGGTCTCGACGCTCGGGAACGGCGCGACGCTGATCACGCTGTACGAGCCGGACGCCTCGCTGGTCGCGTTCGACATCTTTTTCCGCGTCGGCTATGCGGAGGAGCGGCAGGCCGGCGCGGCGGAGGGCATCGTCCCGCTGCTGTCGCGCGCCTGGATCTCGTCGGTGGAGGGGCGCAGCGCGGGCCGCCTGGCACGAGATATCGGCGCGGTAGGCGGCAGCTTCGGCACGGCCTTCGGCGGGGACTACGTCGAGCTGTACGCCGTCGTTCCGGCCACCCGGGAGTCCGTCGGCAACGCCGCCCAGACGCTGGTGATGAACATCATCGGCCGGCCCGAGTTCTCGGCCGAGGCGGTCGAGGAGGCCAAGCGCGAGCAGCTGCGGGCGATCGGGCTGGAGAACGACCAGATCTTCAACAACACCATGAGCCGACTCCGCGCCCGCCTGTGGGACGCCTCTCCCTACACGCGCTCCCCGCTCGGCAGCGAAAGCAGCGTGCGCGCCCTGAGCCCCGACACGGTCAAAGCCTTTTACAGCCGCTACTTCCGGCCGGACCGCGCCGTGATCGTCGTGGCCGGCAACATCCGGCCGGAGGACGCCCGCCGCCTTATCGAGGCGAACAGCAACGCCGCCGCCTGGGGCGAGGGCGGCAAGTCGTCCCCCGTCGCGCCGATCGCCGCCGAAGTGCTCCCGCGCACGCCGTCCGACGTGCAGGTCAGCCGGCGCACGCGCATCACGTTCATGATGGCCGGGTTCCTGGTGCCGGGCACGCGGGAGCGGCAGGACTACCCCGCGCTCCTGCTGCTCGAAGCGCTCGTCGGCTCGGGCAAGGGATCGCGCCTGTTCCGCAACCTGCGCGACGCGCGCGGCATCGGCTACGAGGTGGGCGCGGTCCTCCAGCCCGGCATGTACCAGGGACTGCTGGCCGGCTATGTGGCGACGGCGACCTACCGGATGGGGCCGGCCGGGCCGCAGCCGATCCTGGAAGAGGTCCGCAAGGGCTTGCTCGGCGAGATGAAGTCCGTACTGGCGACGCCGCCGGACGCGGAAGAACTGGCCCGCGCCAAGGCGCTGGTCAAGGGGCGCTACGCCCTGCGCCACGAGCGCCTGAAAGACCGCGCGTGGCTGCTCGGCTGGTCCGAGGTCATGGGGCTGGGCGCCGACCTGGACGCGAGCTTCGACGCCCGCATCGACGCCGTGACGCCCGACCAGGTCCAGCGCCTCGCCCGGCGCGTGCTGGGCGCGAACCACGTGCTGGCCCTGACCCTACCGGAGCAATAAAAAGAGAGGCGGCCCCGGCCCGGAAAGCGCCCCGGCGTTTTGCGGCCCCGGCCTGAAGTCCGGGCTGAGGGGAGCGCTGCCCGCCTGCGCGGGCGCCGGAGGGGAGTCCCGGGGGCACAGCGATCTCCCGCCCAACGCACCGCCGCTTCCGGCGCCCGCGCAGGCGGGCAGCGCTCCCCTCAGCCCGGGCTTCAGGCCGGGGCCTCTGTATCCCCTTGGCGCTGGGACGCGCGAGACGCATGACGCGCCCGCCGCGCATTGACTTCCGGGGGTGCCCCTGATACAATGGCTCCCGGCAGGGGCGCCCCGCGCGGGCGCTTTTGACCTTTCGCACCGGAAACCACACTCCCCAATGGAACGCACCTATATCATGGTAAAGCCCGACGGCGTCGAGCGCCGCCTGACGGGCGAGATCCTCCGCCGCTTCGAGAACCGCGGCCTGCGCCTCGTCGGCCTGAAGCTGCTCGTGCCGGCGCGCGAGACGGCCGAGGCGCACTATGCCGTGCACCGCGAGAAGCCCTTCTACAACGACCTCGTGGAGTTCGTCACCTCGGGCCCGGTCGTGGCGATGGTCTGGGAGGGCAAGGACGCCATCAAGATCGCCCGCCAGATGATCGGGGCGACCAAGCCGCTGGACGCCGCCCCGGGGACCATCCGGGGCGACTACACGGCCGACGTCATGAGCAACCTGATCCACGGCTCCGACGCGCCCGAGACGGCCGAAGCCGAGATCGCCCTGTGGTTCCGGCCCGGCGAACTGTTGACGTAGAGCGCGCCCGGGCGCTTGACACCCCGACGGGCTTGGGATACAATCCGGTCCGGATGGAACGGTATCAGTTGCGGCTCAGAACTTAAACAGACGGGCGTGGCGGGTGTAGTTGTGGACGGCAGTGGGTGGGGGAATATGGGGCGTATGCTGGTCGGCATAGGCCTGGCTCTTGCGGCTTTCGGCGCGCTTCTGCTGCTCGTGGAACGCCTGACGGGCGGCAAAGGGCTGCCCGGCGACGTCGCCTGGCAGCGCGGCAACGTGCGCGTCTACCTGCCCATCGCCTCCTCGATCCTCCTCTCGCTCGTCCTGACGATCGCGTTGAACCTGCTGGCCCGGTGGTGGCGCCGGTGACCCCGGCGGCAGCCGCCTCCGACGCCCCCCTGCGCCTGTCGGACTACGACTACGAGCTGCCCGCGGAGCGCATCGCGCAGGAGCCGGTCACGCCGCGCGACGCCGCCCGCCTGCTGGTGCTGCGGCGGGGAGACGGGCGGATCGAGCACCGCGTGTTCCGCGACCTGCCGGACCTGCTGACGCCGGACGACCTGCTCGTGGTCAACGAGACGCGCGTGACGGCGCTGCGGCTGCTGGGCGAGCGCGCGAACGGGGGCGCCGTCGAGGCGCTGCTGCTGCGGCCCGTTCCGGGCCCCGGGCCCGACGTGTGGGAGGCGCTGGTGCGGCCGGGCCGCCGGGTGCGCGAGGGCGACCGGCTGCGGTTCGGCGGGCCGGGCTTGACGGCGGACGTGATCGCCCGCACCGACGCGGGCGGGCGCCTGCTGCGCCTTCAGGCCGAGCCGGGTCCGCTGGACGAGGCGCTGCGCCGGGCGGGCCGCGTGCCCCTGCCGCCGTACATCACGGCGCCGCTGGCGGAGCCGGAACGCTACCAGACCGTGTACGCGCGCACGCCCGGGTCGGCCGCCGCGCCGACGGCGGGGCTGCACTTCACGCCGGAACTGCTGGAGCGGGTTCGCGCGATGGGTGTGGAAACGGCGCGCGTGCGGCTGGACGTCGGCCTGGGCACCTTCCGCCCCATCCAGGACGGCGACGTGGACGCGCACCGGATGCACGCCGAGGATTTTGCGGTCTCGCCGGAGGCGGCGGCCCGGGTGAACGCCTGCCGCGGGCGCGTGGTCGCCGTGGGCACGACCACGCTGCGCGCCCTGGAGACGGCGGCCATCGATGCGCCGGCCGGCCGGCGCGTGTCTGCCCTGAAAGGCGAGACCCGCCTGTTCGTGCGGCCCGGGCACCGGTTCCGCGCCGTGGATGCGCTGATCACGAATTTCCATCAGCCGCATTCGACCCTGCTGCTTTTGGTGGCCGCTTTCGCGGGCGAAACGCCCGCGGCGGGTCGAACAAACTTACGCCGCGCCTACGACGCGGCGCTCGCCGGGGGCTACCGCTTTCTGAGCTTCGGCGACGCCATGTTCATAGCTTGATAAGGAGAAATCGACGTTGCGCAGCCTGGACGAGTTTTATAAGTACATCGAGAAACAGGAACAGGCGATCCGCGAGCGAGCGGAGCAAACCGCCGCGCCCACCGCGCCCGCGCCGATCGTCCGGACGGAGAAGACCGAGGAGATGAGCGCCCCGCCGCCGGTTGTCGCGCCGCCCATCGCCGCGCCGGCAGCGCCCGTGCTCGCCCCCCATGACGTTCCCGCTGTGCCTCTGCCGCCGTCGGCCGCCGAGGTGAAGGGGGAGCCGGGCGGCAGCGCGGGTGCGGGCGCCGGGCCCGCCCAGGACGCGCCGGTCCCCGTCAAGCAGAACGGGGGAGCGAGCGTTTTCGTCCCGCCGCCGTTGCCCCCGAAGGTGACGCCGCGGCCGAGCCGGTACGAGAGCATCCTGCCGCCGGAAGCTCTGTATCCTGCGTCCCCTCACGCGGCGGAGGAGACCAACAGTAACGGGCACACGGCGGCAGGCGAGGCGCCGCCGCCGTCCCCGAAGCCTTCCCACTACGCCGTGCGTGCCGCCGCCGCCGAGTCTGCCGGCACGAACCTTCCGGACATCGAGTCCTACATTCCGGGCCTGCGCAAGCCCACGTCCGAACCCGAGTCGGCCCCGGCTGCCGCCGAAGCGCCTGCCGCCGATTGGGAGGCGGAAGACGCCCTTTCTGTCAACAAGCTGGAGATCGACACGGCGGACTACCTGCCGCCGCTCGTCGAAGAAGAGCCGCCGCAGGTGGTCGATGCGCCCGCGCGCCCGCGCCGCGCCCGCCGCACGGAACCCGTGCAACCGCCGCCCGGACTGTCCGAAGGCGAGGCCGCCGCGCTGTGGGGCCGCCTGCCCCGCCACATCCAGCTCCTGGTCGGCATGAACGAGCCGCACCAGGAGGTGGCGCAGAAATACTATACGCGCGGCTTCAAAGAGAACCGCCACCAGCTCATCGAGCGCCTGCTGGACCCGACGCTGTCGCTGGAAGACACCGCCCGCATCCTGGGCGTCTGCCCGACCACGGTCCGCCGCTACACGAACCGGGGCGTGCTGCCGCACCACCGCACGGTCGGCCACCAGCGCCGTTTCCGTCTGTCCGACGTGCTGGCCTTCCTGGAGCAGCAGACGGACCGGGGCGCGCAGGCGAGCGCGGGCGGGCGCGCCGCGGCGGGAGAACCGGCGGCGGACGCCGCATAGCGGCGCCGCCGGCCGAGGCCGCACCGTGCGCCTGGTCAACCAGACCACCGGCCGGGTCCTCGCCCCCCGGGCGACCGTGGCCCGTGGGCCCCGGGCGCAGTTCGTCGGCTGGATGGGCCGGCGGCGGATCACCGAAGACGAGGCGCTCGGCCTCCCGCGCTGCGGCGCCATCCACACCTTCTTCATGCGCGTGCCGCTCGACGCGGCCTACTGCGACGCGGCGGGACGCGTCCTCCACGTCGCCCGGGACCTGCGGCCGTTCGTGATCGGGCCGCGGATCGCCGGCGCGTCGATGGTGTGGGAAGCGCGTGCCGGGGTGCTGGCGCCGTACGTCTCTGCCGGGGACGTGCTGGCGGTCCTCCTGCCCCCCGCCACCCACTCCGGGCGTGGCGGGGGCTAGGAGGATACCCGGATGCGCGTCGGACTGTTCACGGAAAGCTACGACCCGATCATCAACGGCGTGTCCACGTCGGTCAAGACGCTGGCCGCCGAGCTTTCGGCGCGGCGGCACGCGCCGGTCATCGTCGCGCCTCGCTACGCGGG
>CADCTO010000243.1 GCA_902805585.1 uncultured Armatimonadota bacterium
GCTTCTCCGTCAACGGCACCACCATCCGGGAAGGCGACCCGATCTCGCTCAACGGCACGCTCGGCGAGGTGATCTCGGGCACCGTCCCGGTCGAGCCGGCCACGCTGACCGGCGAGTTCGGCACGTTCCTTTCGTGGGCCGACGAGTTCCGGACCCTGGGCGTCCGCACCAACGCCGACACGCCCAAGGACACCCGGCTGGCGATCGAGCTCGGCGCGGAAGGCATCGGCCTGTGCCGCACCGAGCACATGTTCTTCGAGGGCGAGCGCCGCCCGGCCGTCCAGGCCATGATCCTGGCCGAAAACGACGCCGACCGGCAGGCCCAGCTCGACATCCTGCTCGAATACCAGCGCGAAGACTTCAAGGGCATCTTCGAGGCCCTGAACGGCATGCCGGCCACCGTCCGCCTGATCGACCCGCCGCTGCACGAGTTCCTGCCGTCCCGCGAGGGCCTGATCGAGGAGGTCGCCACCCTCAAGGCGCAGAACAAGACCGACCCCGAAAAGGAAGCCCTGCTCCACGCCGTCGAGGGGATGCACGAGATCAACCCCATGATGGGCCTGCGCGGCTGCCGGCTCTCGATCGTGTTCCCGCAGATCGTCGAGATGCAGACCCGCGCGATCCTCGAAGGGGCCGCGCTCGTCATCAAGGCGGGTGGCAAGGCCGTCCCCGAGATCATGATCCCGCTCGTCGGCCACGTCAACGAGCTCAAGTTCGTGCGCGAGCGGCTGGAAGCGACGGCTCAGCAGGTCGAGCAGGAGCAGGGCATCTCGATCCCCTACTCGTTCGGCACCATGATCGAGGTCCCCCGCGGCGCCCTCACCGCCGACGAGATCGCCAAGGAGGCCGCCTTCTTCTCGTTCGGCACCAACGACCTGACGCAGATGACGTTCGGCTTTTCGAGGGACGATTCCGACAAGTTCCTGAAGCCCTACGTGGCCCAGAAGATCCTGCCCGGCGACCCGTTCGAAAGCATCGACCAGACCGGCGTCGGACAGCTCATGGAGATCGCCGTCACCAAGGCCAAGCAGGTGCGCCCCGACATCAAGCTGGGCATCTGCGGCGAGCACGGCGGCGAGCCGCGCAGCGTCGCCTTCTGCCACCACCTCGGGCTGAACTACGTGTCCTGCTCGCCGTACCGCGTGCCCATCGCCCGCCTCGCCGCCGCGCAGGCCGCCCTCGGCAAGGGCGCCAGCGACAAGTAGACACCTGGACCGATCTGCACAAAAGGCCGGGGCGATCCATCGCCCCGGCCTTTCTATTCACCGGTTCCGCAGGATGTGCAGGGCGAGGTACGTCCAGGCGATAGCGGTGTTCATCACGATGTAGCGCCACAGGATCGTGGCGGTCTGCATGAGCAGGGCGAACCCCAGCAGCACGAACTCGGTGTTGGCGCGCAGCATCGGGGCGTCCCGGCCCCAGATGTTGGACGAAAGCAGGAGCGCGAGCCCGCCGTAGAAGAGCCAGGCGAGCTTCTGGTAGAGCGGGGCGCGGGAGCGCGGCAGAGCGTACGCGACCGCCCCGGCGAACAGCAGCATCAGCATCATCTCCGCCATGGCGAGCTGGGTGCTGTTGCGGAACGCGTCGATAAAGGAAAGGACCGGAACCCCGAAGTTGTCGGCGTTCTGCGACGGCGCCGGGAATTCGCCCCAGATGCCGCGCAGGATAATCCGCCAGACCCCGAAGGCGGCGAACGCGGCGAGCGGGACGTAGAGGGGGAGGGGAGAGTGCTCCCCGTCCGGACGCCGCCGCCAGAGCCGGTGTATGCCCCACGCCAGGAACATCGCCCCGGCGGCGACAACCGTGGTCTCGCGGGCGAGGACCGCCAGCGCCAGCGCGACGGCCGCCCCCGCCCCCCGGCCCCGTTCGAGCAGCACAAAGGCGCTGAGCAGGCAGGCCGCCGCGACGATCTCCGCCAGGTCGTACGAGAGCGTGATCAGGAAGCCCGGGTAGAACGCGAACACGGCGCCCCACACGGGATGATGCCCGGACTTCGCGGCATAGAACCCGCCGAGCCAGCCGAGCGCGCAGAGCGCCAGGAAGTTGACGGCGATCATCACTGCCGGCACGGCCAGGGGCTGCCCCGCCGAGAGTACCCATACCAGCAGCGGGTAGAGGATACGTTGGTGGCGGTAGGACGGCTTATCGAGGCTGACGCCGAACTCGGTCTTACGGGACGTGAACGGGTTCAGGGCGAGGCGGTAATAGAACTGGCCGTCGTACCCGGTCGAGCCCTCATCTATGGTCAAATTGCGCGGAGCGCGCGCCGGGTCGCAGAAGTAGTCGCCGGCCCGCACGAAGCGCGATGGGTCCCGTCCGCGCGTTGTCAGGCGGGCGCCTATGAAGAGTGCGTATGCGACAGCGACGATCAGCATCGCGGCCACGGGGGTATTGCACCGCGAAAGGACGGAGCGCCACATACCGGATAGAACCTCCTGCCACGCTATCATGGCACTCTGCCATTATGGCACGTTGCCGCCCCGTCCATCATGGCGGCTCGCCGCATCGCCTCGGTGCGGAAGCGCCATGTCGGACGGGGCGGCTTTCCGGGGTGAGGACAGGACCGTTGCGTGCCGACAATCAGGGGCAACCGAATACTTGAACCGAGGGAACCCCGTGCTGAAACTGGAAGAGTTTGAAGGCGAGCCGCAGGCCGCGACGTCCACGACGCGCTACCTGGAAAGCTGGATGAACCGCGTCGTGGTCATTCAGGTCGTGAACCTGCCGACGGAGCACTCCTATGCTGCGTACGTCGGTACGCTGGCGGGCGTAGACCGGGACGCCGACGGGTCCATCCAGAGCATCCTGCTCACCGGATGCACGGCGGGCGGCACGCAACGTACGTACCAGGCCGACAACGTGCTCGTCTGGTCGGCCGTCATGCGGATTTCGCTGCCGGGAGACAACCTGCTCGGCGCGCACAACGAGCTGATCGAGAAGGTCCGGAGCGGCGCCTATATCTTCCGCTAGGACACGCCTCATACGTCCTCCGCCGCGCGCAGGAACAACGCCGTCCGCAGCGTTTCGCCGTTGATCTCGACGCGGGCGGCGACGTCCTGCCGAAAAAGGGACACGTCGTTCCGGCCACGCAGGGCGCGCAGGAACGACGGTAGGAAGTCTTCATCGAAGCCGGCGTAGACAACGGGGGCGGCGCGCTCCGCGGGCGGCGGCAGGAACCGGCCGGCGGCCCGCGCGTACGCCAGCGCTTCGCCCGCTGTCGCCTTCACCACGATGATGCGCGCCCCTTTGTTGGACCCGGCGATGCGCCCGAGCCGCTTCACGCCGATGTCCCCGCAGTCGATCCAGAGCCGCACCGCCCCCGTGTCCGGGTCCGTCGCCACCAGGTCCGGCTTGTGGCGCTGCCCCACCCCCTGTTCGATCCGCAGGGGAAGCCCGTCCGCTTCGTCCCGGAACAGCAGGTAGGCGAGCAGCTTCAACGCGATGTGCCGGTCCGACTCCCCGGCTCGGCTTTCGAGCACGATCTTGCCGTCATTCTCGATGCTGAACGTGTACTTCACTTCGCGCCGGCGGGGTGCGCCTCGCCCATCTGGAGCCGGTACATGGCCGCGTAGAGGCCGTCCATATCCAGAAGGGCGGCGTGCGTGCCGCGTTCGACGAGGCAGCCTTCCTCGAAGACGAGGATCGCGTCGGCGCCGCGCACGAGCGACAGGCGGTGGCTGGTGACGAACGTGGTGCGCCCGCGCATCAGGCGCTCCAGGGACTGCTGCACCACCCACTCGGATTCCGGCTCGACCGACGAGGTCGGTTCGTCCAGGATCAGGATGCGGGGGTCGGCGAGGAAGGCCCGCGCGATGGCGAGCCGCTGGCGCTGCCCGCCCGACAGCTTCACCCCGCGCTCGCCGATCTCGGTCTCGTAGCCGTTGGGCAGGTCCGCAAGGAACTCGTGGGCGTTGGCGGCCCGGGCGGCCGCTTCGACCTCTTCCATGGGGGCCTCGGGGTTGCCGTAGCGGATGTTCTCCAGGATCGTCCCGTTGAACAGGAACGGCTCCTGCGGCACCAGCGCCATGCGCCGCCGCAGGCTCGCCTGAGTGACGCCGGCGATGTCCTGGCCGTCCACACGGATCGTGCCACCCTCCGGGTCGTAGAAGCGCAGCAGCAGGTTCAGGACCGTGCTCTTGCCCGCCCCGGACGGCCCGACCAGGGCGACCATCTGCCCCGGCGGAACCTCGAACGACACGCCCTCCAGCACCGGTTTACGCTCCGTATAGGAGAACGATACGTCCTCGAAGGCCACGCGCCCTTCCGTCAGATGCAGCTCCTTCGCGCCGGGCGCGTCCGTGATCGCTTCCGGGGCGTCGAGCACCTCGAACACGCGCCCGCCCGCCGCCTGCGCCCGCTGCAGCATCTCGTTGATGGTGGCGAGCTGGTTGATCGGCGCGAAAAGGGGCCACCAGTAGCCCCGGTAGGCCACCAGCCCGCCGACCGTGAACTGCCCCTGCAACACGAGCCACGCGCCGTAGCCGATGGACAGGATGTTCGAGAAGAAGCCGACGAACTGGACGGCGGGGAAGAAGACGGTGCGCGCGTTGATGGCCCGGAACTGCGTTTCCCGGTGCGCGTCCGTCGTGCGGCGGAATCGGCCGATCTCGTGGTCTTCCCGGGCGAACGCCTTGATCAGGCCGATGCCGTGCAGGTTCTCCTGGAGCCGCGCGCTCACGTCGCCGAGCCGGTCGCGCGCGTCGCGGTAGATGGTCTTGACGCGCGCGTTGAAGTAACGGGTGAGGACCCCGACCAGGAAGATCGGCAGCAGCGTGGCGACCCCCAGCTTCCAGTTCAGGTAGAGCAGGATGCCCGCCACATACAGAAACGACAGCCCGTTCGCGATGACGGAATCCGTGCCCTGGACGGCGACTTCCTGGAGCTGGTCGATGTCGCCCATCGTGCGCGACTGGAGGTCGCCGGTGCGGTTCTCGTGCAGGTACGACAGGGACTGGCGCTGGAGCTTCTCGTACGTCTCGTTGCGCAGGTCGAAGACGAGCCGCTGGCCGACCTTTTCCAGCAGGTTGGACCGGACCGCGCCCAGGACCGAGCCCAATGCCTGCACCGCGAACATCGCCGCGACGGCCGGGAGCAGCATGGAAACGCGCCCCTTCGTGATCACCTCGTCGACGATGAAAGCCCAGGCGAGGGGGTGGAAGTTCGAGGCGGGGATCGAAACGAGGAGCAGCACGAGGCCCACGAGAATCGACCGCCGGTGCGGGCGCAGGTACGGCAGCAGGCGCCAATAGACGCTCGTATCGGGACGCAGGGCGGCATTCTGACGGTCGTCGGCGTCCGGGGAAGCACGTCGATACATGCGGCTATTGTACCTGCGGCGGGACCGTACTCTGGGGCCGCTCCCGCCGCTTCCCTAAACGGGAGCTTCCTTGGGGACCATGACCTGGACGGCGTTGGGGATGATCTCCGCGGTGAAACCGCTGACCATGCCGACGTCCTCGCCGTCGTACTGGAACGGCTGCGGGAACGTGAACTCGACCTCGACCCGCTTGGCCCGCCGGTACTCGATGTACTTCTCGTCCCGGAGCTGGTTCGTGATGGCGCTCCAGGCCAGGTGCGCCCAGTCGCCCAGCGACTCGGCCTTGAGAACCGCGACCTCCAGGTCGCCGCTCTGCGGGTTGGCGTCGGGGATCACCTCCAGGCCGCCCTGGAGGCGCCCCATGTTGGCGACCATCACGGATTTGGCCATGCGCACCAGAGGCTGCCCGCCGTCCAGGCGCAGCGTGGTGCGGACCGGCTTCTTGTCGAGGTTGTTGGCGGCGGACCAGAAGTAGGCGAACAGGCCCATCTTGTTCTTGGCCTCGCGGTCGGCGTCGCGGATGACCGCCGCGTCGTAGCCCGCGCCGGCGATGATGGCGAAATACTTCTGCTCGCCCGTGTCGGGGAGCGTGACGCACGCCAGATCCAGGGACCGCTTGTCGCCGAACAGGGCGGCATGGACGCCTTCGGGGACCTGGGTCGGGATGTTCAGGTTGACGGAGAGCAGGTTACCGGTACCCGCGGGGAAGATGGCCAGCGGCACGTTTTTGCCGACCAGGGCGCCGGCCACCTCGACCACGGTCCCGTCGCCGCCCGAAACGGCAAGCAGGTCCACGCCGTCTTGGAGCGCCTGCTCGGTGAAGAAACGCGCGCCCTGCTCCTTGGTGGTGACCAGGTGCTGCGCCTTGTAGCCGTGCTCGGCCAGCGCCTCCTCGATGCGCTGCTTGCGCTCCTCGGGGTCGCTCTGGCCCGAAACCGGGTTGAAAATGACGGTGACGGACTTTTGCTTGCCCGCAGGCCAGTCGGGCGGCGTCGCCTGCCCCTCGACGACGGTCGCGTCCGGTTCGACGTGCTTGACTTCGGCGGGTTCTGCGGTCGGAGTTGCCATGCCCCGTATGTACCCAAACCGCGGGCGAAACGAAAAAGCCCCGCGCCTTGAAGGCGCGGGGCTTTCACCACGCTTCTACCGTCGCTCTCGTTCTCGCGTCTGCGGCGCGGCGCTCAGGCGCACGTCGACCGTGCGCGTGCCGCCGCCGTTGCCGCGGCGCAGCGTGACCGCAACCGTGTCGCCCGGCTTGCGCCCGCGGAGCGCCCGGCGCAGGTCGCCGCCGCCGCGGATCGGCGTCTCGTCCACGCGGGTGATGATGTCCTGGGCCCGGATGCCCGCCCGCTCCGCCGCAGAACCCTCGGTGACCTCGGCGACGACGACGCCCTGCGAGACCGGCAGGTTGAACGCCTCGGCGGTGTCGGGGTCCACGTCGTTGTAGGAAACGCCCAGGCGCACGCGTTGGACGCGGCCGGTCGCCAGGATCTGGTTGGCGGCGTCGCGGGCGACGTTGATCGGGACCGCGAAGCCGAGCCCGCCGCCCGGGCCGGTCAGGATCTGCGAGTTGATGCCGATGACGCGGCCCGAGGAGTCCAGCAGGGGGCCGCCGGAGTTGCCGGGGTTGATCGCGGCGTCGGTCTGGATGAACCCTTCGCTGTTGCCCTCGTCGATGCGGCGGCTGACCGCCGACACGACGCCGGTCGTGACCGTGCGGTCCAGGCCCAGCGGGTTGCCGATGGCGATGGCCGCCTGCCCGATCTCCAGCTGGTCCGAATCGGCGACATCGGCTTTCGGCAGGTTCTGCGCGTCGATCTTGACGACGGCGATGTCCACGCTCGGGTCCCGGCCCACGACGCGGCCCTGCGGCTGCCGGCCGTCGGCGAGCTGCACGCGCACCGTGTCGGCGGTGCCGACTACGTGCGCGTTGGTCAGGATCACGCCGTTCTCGCTGATGATGACGCCGGACCCGGACCCGCGCCCCCGGCTGACGCTGACCACCGCCGGGCGCACTTCCTTGGCGACGCGGATGATGTTGCGCTCTTCCATGCCGCGGACGGTCCCGCCGCCCTGCGCCCAGACGACCCCGGCGCGCGGCGCCTGGCGGTCGCCCGCGAGGTTCTGTCCGATCCCGATGCCGGCGCCCAGCGCCCCCGCGGCGGCGGCGACGGCGACGATCTGGTTGGTTTTGCTGTTCACTCTCCGCTCCTTGCGATTGCTGATACTGTTGATACGGAGTGCGCGAAAGAAAGTTCCTGCGGCAGCGAGGCGTACGGACCGGGGCTAGCGCTACACCGCGGCCGCCATCGCCTGCTGGCGGCGCATCTGCTCCAGCTCCCGGCGGGCGTCGCGGCGCGTCTCGACCGGGTAGTCCTCGGTGACGTGACCGTCCACGAACCGGATGACGCGCGTGGCGTGCTCGGCGATGTCCTGCTCGTGGGTGACCATGACGATGGTCTTGCCTTCGCGGTTCAGCTCCTGGAAGATGTCCATGATCTCGACCGACGTGCGCGTGTCCAGGTTGCCGGTGGGCTCGTCGCCGAAGATGATCGGCGGGTCGTTGACGAGGGCGCGGGCGATGGCGACGCGCTGCTGCTGGCCGCCCGAAAGCTGGTTGGGCTTGTGGTGCATGCGCTCGCTCAGTCCCACCCGGTCCAGAGCCCAGCGGGCGCGAGTCTCGCGGTCGGGCTTGCCGGCGTACAGCAGGGGAAGCTCGACGTTGCGCAGCGCGGAGGTGCGCGCCAGCAGGTTGAACGACTGGAACACGAAACCCATCTTGCGGTTGCGGACTTCGGCGAGCCGGTTGTCGTTCAGGCCCGACACGTCCTCGCCTTCCAGCAGGTACTCCCCGCCGCTGGGCCGGTCCAGGCACCCGACGATGTTCATGAACGTCGATTTGCCCGCCCCGGACGGCCCCATCAGGGCGACGAACTCGCCGGCCTCGATGGCGAGCGTGATGCCGAGCAGCACCGGCACTTCGAGGTCGCCGTTCTTGTAGGATTTGGTCAGGTTGCGGGTTTCGATAAGGGGCATGGGTGCTTGTTTT
>CADCTO010000244.1 GCA_902805585.1 uncultured Armatimonadota bacterium
TATAGAATGGCGGCGGCGCTCGCGGCGACCGCGCTTTCGGGGGGACTCCTGACCGCGCGTGCGCCGGGACAGCCGGCGGCGACCGCGCAGAACGGACAGACGACCCGGATCGGGGAGTTCAACATCCAGGGCGCCGTCGAGTCGGAGTTGATCATCGACCCGAACGGCAACCGGTACATGTACGACGTTTCAGGCCCGAGGGTCGTGATAAAGTCGGCTCTGTACGAGATGGCAGCTCCACGCGTCCAGTTGACCGTGCGGCGTGCAAAGGCGGGAGCACAGGTCCGCGCCAGCAGCGCCCGGGCCACGGGCGGCGTCCGATTGGTCATCACGCAGCGGGGGGCGGCGAAGCAGACGACCGTAGTCACGTGTAACAACGCGACGTACACCGCATCCGCCCCGCCGGCCGTTGGGCGCATCGATCTCAAGGGCAATGTGCGGCAGGTGACCTACGACCCTTCCTTCGTCGAACCGCTGGTGCAGACGGCGAACACCGGCTTCATCGAGCTTCTGGGCCAGAGCCGGACGCGCATCAAGCTGTTCAATCCGACGCTCCGAGTGACGCCCCGCGAGTCCGCCCTGAAAAAGCCCGCCCCGAAGGGAAACGGCCGCTGATGGCGACGCCGACTATAACGCCGACATCGCCAGCGCCCTCCCCTGCCCCCACGCCCGCACTGAAGCGGATCGAGACCAGCGAGTTGGCGAAGGTGTACCGGGGCCGACGCGTCGTGGACGGCGTGTCGCTGCATATCGAACAGGGCGAGATCGTCGGGCTGCTCGGGCCCAACGGCTCGGGCAAGACGACCACGTTCTACATGATCGTCGGCCTGGTCCGCCCTACGGCCGGGACGGTGCGGCTGGAGGGGCGCGACCTGACCCGGCAGCCGATGTACCGGCGCGCCCGCATGGGCATCGGGTATCTGGCGCAGGAGGCGAGCGTGTTCCGCAAGCTGACCGCGCTGGAGAACATCCTGCTGGTGCTGGAGATGGTCGGATACCCGCGCGCGGGACGCCGCGACCGGGCCATGGAGTTGTTGGAAGATCTGCACATCGGTAAGATCGCCCACTCGCGCGGCTACGCCCTTTCGGGCGGCGAACG
Organism: uncultured Armatimonadota bacterium; assembly: GCA_902805585.1. Taxonomy (GTDB): domain Bacteria; phylum Armatimonadota; class Armatimonadia; order Armatimonadales; family Armatimonadaceae; genus CADCTO01. Next base: position 1,100 of record CADCTO010000244.1, read on the forward strand.
GCGGCGCGTGGAGATCGCCCGTGCCCTGGCCGCGTCTCCCTCCTTCCTTCTGCTGGACGAGCCGTTCGCGGGCGTCGACCCGATCGCGCGCGAGGACATCCAGGGGATCGTGCGCGGGCTCAAGGACCGCGGCATCGGCATCCTGATCACGGACCACGAGGCGCACCTGATGCTGGGCCTGACGGACCGCGCCTACATCCTGGCCGACGGCAAGATCATGACGTCCGGGACCGCCGCCGAGGTCGCGCGCGACCCCATTGCCCGCAAGTTCTACCTGGGCGAAAACTTCAAGCCGTAGGCGATAACGAAATGCTGCTTTCCCGCCTGGACCGGCTCGTCCTCGCCGAGATCATCGGGCCGTTCGTGTTCGGCATGTTCCTGTTCACCGTGCTGTTCTTCGGCGGCGGCGAGGCCCTGCGCATCGCCGAATACGTCGGACAGGGCGTCGCCCCGTCGACCGTGTGGCGCCTGTTCCTGCTGACGCTGCCCTTCATCGTGGCGCTGACGTTCCCGATGGCGTCGCTGCTCTCCGCCCTGCTCGGCTTCGGCCGCCTGTCCGGCGACTCGGAGGTCGTGGCGCTGGTGGCCGGAGGCGCCAGCTTCCAGCGGATCGTGCTGCCGGTGGCCGCGTTCTCGTTCCTGGTCTCGCTGGTCGGCCTGTGGTTTTCCGACGCAGTGGTCCCGGCCGCCAACCGGGGCCGCGAGGCGATCATCGACGACGTGCAGAGCGGCATCGGCGCCTCCGCGGCGATGCGCAGCTTCACGCTGCCCCTGCGGGATAAGGGCATGCTCACCACACTGGTCCACATCGAGGGCGGCGTGGATCTGGCCGCCCAGCCCCCGACCCTGCGCAACGTGCTGATCGTGCCGTGGAACCGGGCCGAGGCGACGGGCTTCGTCTTCGGGCGGCGGGCGAGGTGGGTG
>CADCTO010000245.1 GCA_902805585.1 uncultured Armatimonadota bacterium
CCGGCCCCTCCAGTCGCCTTTCGGTGACGACTACTCGCCCCTGCTCTGGTACCTCCAGGTGACCGACCCGAATACCGACGGCACGCCGGTGGGGCCGCCGCTGTCCTCGCCTTCGCTTGTCGGCGACCATATCTTCTTCACGGTCGGCTCCACGAGCGGCACTCAACTGGTGGCGGTGGACGCCCGGCCCGAGCTGCGCAACCCGACCATCAAGACCGGGGGGCCGGTCCAGGAAGCGACCAACCTCAAGCACACGCGCTGGGTGAAGACGCTGACGGGGGCCACCCCGGGCACCGGCGTTGCCGCCATCGCGCCGCCCGTGGGCGGGCAGGGCGTGCTGGCCGTGAACACCGACCAGGGCACGTTCACCTTCGAGAACGCGCTGACGCTGATCGCGGACGGCAAGCGCGTGGTGGAGGTCGACGCCGGCGCCTCGCCGGTCTGGATATTGGAATCGACCGTCAAGCGTGAACTGGTCGGCGGCGGCGCGCCGATCTACGTGCCCGGCGGCGGGGTCGGGGACCAGAACCCCGCCGACCTGACGGGCCGGATAGGGGAAGAGCGCCAGAGCATCGCGCGGCCCTCCGTGGTCCGCCGCCTGTCGGAGTCGGACCTGCTCATCGCCGATACCGGCAACAACCGGGCGGTGCGTGTGGACCGCTCGGGGCGCGTGCTGTGGGAGCTGGACGAGATCAACGACCCGTTTAACGTGCTGGCAGGTGGCGACGCCCGGTCCCTGAACGGGCCGACCGACATCCAGTTCTGGCTCAACAACACGTTCAATGCGGCGGGCGCCGTGGTGGGCTACGAGGCGCACTACCTGGTCGCGGACGCCGGCAACTTCCGGCTGCTGGAGGTCGTGGACTACTTCGACCGGAACGGCCAGCTCACGACCCCCCCGGGCGCGCCAGCGGGTACCAGGGGCGAGAAGGTCGTGGTCTGGACGACGCGCACCACGTCCAAGGAGAACCGCCGCCTGCGCTACCAGAGCGTGGAGCGCTTCTTCGACCCGACCGGCCAGCCGTTCGTCGTCGCGGTGGTCGGGAACGTGCGGGCTTCGGGCGCGGACGCCTCGGCGGCGTCGGACTTCACGGGCGGCGCGCTGGTGCAGGTGGGGTACCGCCCGTACCAGACCGTCTTCTTCGGCGCGGCCGGCACGCCGGTGGTGCTGTGGCCCGCGGCGGCGCCGGCCACGAACGCGACGACGACGGAGCCGCCGGACAACGGGCTGATCAAGGCGTCCGTGGACGACGTGGTCATGCCCAACGGCACGGTCAAGCGGATCACGCGCCCGCTGTATTTCCAGCGCATCACGCTGCCGAATCCGGCGGACGTGACCAAGCCGCAGACGGTGTTTCTGCTCTGCGACGCCGAAGGCGTGTACGAGATCACGCCGGACCCCACGACGGGCGCGCGCCGGGTCACCTGGTTCTTCAGCCAGGCCGACTATGACGGTATGAACATAAATCCCCCATTGGGTGGAGGAAACCCGCGCCTAGTCGCCGGGGCGGGAGCGCCGCCGCCGGTCTTCATCCCGACCTCGGTGCGGCGGCTGTCCAACGGCGACTACCTGATCACCAACTCGTTCGCCGGCCGCTCGCCTCTCTTCGAGAACGGTCAGTTCCTGGGCGAGGTCTTCCAGGTCCAACCGAATCGTACCGCGGGTAACGACGGGCTGGGCCCGCACGGCGGCAAATGGGCCGAGTTCAGCGTACCGAAGATCGTGCCTCTGGCGAACGGGCGGTTCCGCCAGCAGATGGGGGACGGCAGTGGCAACACCGGCCTGCTGGAACAACCACTGTTCTCGGACCGTCTGTACTAAGTAGCAACGTGGAGAGAGGCCCCCTCCGCCCCCAATAATTGGGGGCGGAGGGGGCCTCTTCAGGACACCCTTGTTCGCGCCGCACCAACGAGTGAAATTGTCAACGATGAAGTTTTCGTCCCCTTTAATTCGCCGCTGTTTTGCCGCCGCTTCCGCGGCCGCCACGTTGGCGCTCTGCGCCGCGGGGGCGTGGGCGC
>CADCTO010000246.1 GCA_902805585.1 uncultured Armatimonadota bacterium
AAGGGCGCCGTTTGCCGCGCCCTCCCCGTAATGCCGACCCGCGCCCATCTCCGTAACTGGCACCCCCTCTCCCACCGGCGCAGCCGGAGCATTTGGGAGAGGGGGCAGGGGGGTGAGGGCGGGAAACCGGCCCTACACGACCTCCAGATAATCGCGGTCCGGCAGGGCTGGGAACGGCGCTGCCGGCAGCGTCTGGTACCAGAAGGCGACGCTGGCGATGTCGTCCTGGAGCGGCAGGTAGCGCCCGCCGGACCGCCAGCCCAGTGCCTGGATGGTGACGCGCAGATCCTGTCCGAAACGTACGGGATCCATGATGTGCCAGCGGTACATCCCGAAACGGGTCTGCGATTGGTACAGCCCGTCGGGACGAATCACTTGCGGCAGGCCCGCGTACGGCGTCGTGAACTCGCGGTAGCCGCCGTTCTCCTTGCCCACGTCGAAGTTGTAACTGCCGCAGAAGTAGTCCTCCGTTCCGGTGCCGACGATGGTGGCGAATTCGCCGTCGCCGTCCAGGAAGAACTTGATCTCGCCTTCGCCCCACCAGCCCGTGTTGTTGACGCCCCAGGCCATGTAGGTGCCGACGAACTGGCCACGGCCCTGGACGCCGTCGAGGATGGTGTAGACGTCCTTGTAGGGCAGCGGGTTGGTCCGGCGGAACTGGGCGTGGAAGTAGGCGCAGTCCTCCGGCACGTCCGTCAGCGTGTAGTTGATCTGGTAGTACAGCACCATGTCCTTCTCGTCGATGTTGGTCATGGTGATCCGGCAGCGCGACCGGAACGGCATCTCCCAGTAGCAGTTGAACGCCGAGCCCGGGTTGACGCACACGGGCAGGCTGGACACCTGCGCGTAACGGTTCCAGCCGCAGGCGAAGAAGTCGCCGACCGGGCACTCGACCGAGGGCTGCTCCTGGTCGTCCCAGTAGAAGCGGAGGATGGAATAGCGCCAGTGCCCGGTCGGGGTCATCCAGATCTGCTGGATCGCGCCCGGCCCGGTGATGTCGGCGAGCAAGCGCTCCTCGCCCGGCGCGATCTTGATCGAGGGCGAAAGCTTCCAGCCCTGTCCCAGGTCGCGGGCCGCATTCGCGCCCGTCCCTTCCGTCGCCATGCCGCCCTGACCTTTTTCGCCCGAAAAGTTCTCGGGGCTGATCGAGCGGGTTTGTGCGGAAGAGAGGCGGGACAGGTTGCCCAGGTGCATCCCCAGGCCGTTGAAGCCGTCATTCATGCTGGTTGTCTCCGGATCGCGCCGTGCCCGGCCGCGTGCGGCGCCGCAGGCTCCTGGCGATCGTCTTTGATGGTGAAGTGCCGACACGCGGCGGGCGGAGTGACAAAGGAACTCCCACCCCGCCCGGGTTATCATACCTTGCCGGAGCCGGGATGAGGCGCGGGTTTTGGCGCAGGGGGAAGTCATGAGCGAACCGGAGGGCGTGTGGGGGCAGGCGGGGTACCGCTGCCGGCTCGAATGGGGCCGGCGCGGGGCGCGGGCGGCCGCGGAGCGCGGGGACGTGCTGGTCGTGGTGGACGTGCTCAGCTTCTCCTCGACCGTCGCGACGGCCGTCCACGGGGGTGGCGTCGTCTACCCGTGTGCGGAAGGGGAAGACCCGGATGCGCTGGCGGCGCGGGTGGGAGCGGAACGGGCGGTGGCCCGGCGGGATGTGCCCGGCCGTGGCCGCTTTTCGCTGTCGCCGCTGACCTATCTGGAGATCGAATCGGGCACACGCGTGGTGCTGCCCTCCCCGAACGGGGCGACCTGCTGCCGTCATGCCGCGACGGTCCCGCACCTGTTCGTCGGGGCGCTGCTGAACGCGCGGGCGGTGGCGGGCGCCGTCGCGCGGGTGCTGCTCGATGCGGCGGACCTGTCGGTGACGGTGCTGGCCTGCGGCGAGCGCTGGCAGGCGGCGTCGGAAGACGGCGGCCTGCGCTTCGCCATCGAAGACTACCTCGGCGCAGGGGCGATCCTGGCCGGCCTGCCCTTCCCCCGATCCCCCGAGGCGCGTGTTTGCGCCGGCGCGTTCCGGGAGGCGTGTGGCGATCTGGAGGCGGTGCTGTGGGAGTGCGGCAGCGGGCGCGAGCTGCGGGCGAAGGGCTGCGACGGCGACGTGCGCCACGCCGCCCGGCTTGATCTATACGACTCCATTCCGGTGATGCGGGCGGGAAGGCTCGAATGTGGCGCGATACGTGCGTAGGCCCCTCTGTGACATAGTTCATAGCCTGCGTGTGACCGGCCTCACAGACGAATCTATTGCCGCCGGTTATACTTGTCTTGTTGGGAAGGTCGGCCGCACGCGTGATGGGGAGAAAAGGAGATAACCCCCTGGCACAGGCGATCCGATCAGGGTGATAATCGAGCATCCTCCTGCGGATCGTCGGCTCTGGCGTCGTCGCGGGGATGAAGATAGTTTCAGCGTGGCCGGGTTAAGGAGATCAACACGGCACACGAAACGGGCGGAGCCTTTCGGCTCCGCCCGTTTTCACTTTTGTGCCCCGGTCAGGACGGGACGTGTGCCAGAACGGGGTGATCGAGGTGCGCCTTCACGATCTGCCACGCGCGGACCGCTTCGGGGTCATCCATGACCGGGGCGAAGCCGAAATCCAGATACATCTTCAGCGCCGGGAGGCGGGCTGTCGAGGTGGCGAGCCACGCGCGCTCGTGCCCGAGCGCGATCAGGCGGTTCATCGCGGCGGCGAGCGCCGCACGCCCCAGCCCGCGCCCCTGGTAGGCGGGCCGGATGGCGACCCAATGGATGCGCCCCCAGTCCGGGCCGTACCCCGTGCCACCATACCACGCGCTGATGGTGCCTACGGCAGACCCGTCCGGCGCGGTGACCAGGTAGCAGCGCTGCGCGATCCCCGGCGGGTCGTCGCCGAACTGGCGCGCGAACAGGTCGTCGGCGATCACCTGGAGCCGTTCGGCGTCGCGCTGCACCTCGGTCCATATGTCGGCCTCCTCCTGCCGCATCAGGCGGACGCCGAAGCCGGCCGGGAACGCCACCTGGGGCACATCGAGCAGGTGCGGGCGGATCATGCGGACGGGGATGTCTTCCATAGCGTTGTCTCGTTCCGCCCCGATATGCGGGGCACGGGGCGCTGTCCCACAGTGACCGTGTTGAGGAGGCTGGGCGCTTCGCGCACGTAGTCGCGGATGATTTTGACGTTGGCCGGGTCTTCAGACCGTGTGAGCGTTCCATGCCGGGATGCCTCCGACCCGTACGATCTGACCGCTGGTTCGCTACGGCCCCGGCCAAATCCTTCTGCCCCGGTCCGCGACTAGCCCGCGTACGCCGGCCGAAGCCGTGTCGATGAAAGGCGAGACTGCGTGCGTCTTCCTGCCTCCGCACTCCGTGATGGTTTTCGCTTAGAGGATCGATGCGTGAACCTTTCGGAGGGCCCGACGCACAAAACAGTGTGATTAGATCATTCCTGGCGGTCTTGGTCGTCTGTCTCGTGTCGCCCGGTGCGCTCGCCTGCACGTGCGCGCCCCCTCCGCGACAGGCGTTGCGTTCCGCGTCCGCCGTGTTCGCCGGCACGGTGCTCTCCGTCACGGCACTCGGGAACGCAAAGACCGTCGTGTTCGCCGTCGAGCGGACCTGGAAAGGCGCCGCGAGCAGCACCATGGTCGTCTCGACGGCCGACAGCACGGGAGCTTGCGGGTATTCTTTTCACACGGGCCAGCGGTACCTCGTCTATGCGTGGGGCGAGTTTACGAAAAAACAAGCCTGTGCTCACGAACCCGGCCGATTGCGGAGGCGCAGCCGGACCTGGCGGTTCTGGGCGCCGGCAGCGTGCCGGTCTCGAACTGGCTCTGGCTGGCAGGAGCCGCAGCCGCCGTGCTCCTTGTTATTCTGGCCCGCCGGTACGCCCGCAGGGTTCGTGCGCCTGCGGGGTCGCCGCCTGTTCCCTGAAGTCCTTCTGGAACAGGGCGCTCGTGTCGTTGAAGGGATGCCACAGATCGCGCGCGCTCAGCGAGCAGCAAGGAGGAGTCGCTTTGGACGAGCCCGAGGAGCATCCGGAAGGACACGATGCTGAACAGGACGAACCTGTGTCAGGGCGAGGGCGCCAGCTACGAAGGGGTAGCAAACCGGCTGAACCTGACCGTGCCCGCTGTGAAGACGCGCCTGCACAGGGCGCGTGGCATGCTCCGTCACCGGTTGAAGCCCTACGGCGAAGCGTAAAGGGCCCGACGCCACGATGGAAGGTCACACTCCGCGCCGATGACCGAGCCGCTTTTTCATATCAGTGACGTGCCGGACATCGCCCGGTTCGACCCGCGCCCGGCGCCCAGCCCGAACTCCGGACTGGAAGGGGACGCGGTCTGGGCCATCGACGGCGCGCACCTCCATAACTACCTGCTGCCCCGCGACTGCCCCCGCGTCACGTTCTATGCGGGTCCGGACAGCCTGCCGGAAGATGTCGAGCGCCTATTGGGTACCACGTCGGCCGCCTTCGTCGTCGCCATCGAATCCGGGTGGCTGCCCCGCGTGCTGCGGCATCGCCTGTACCGCTACGAACTGCCCGGGGACACCTTCTCCCGGTTCGACGCGGGCGCGGGGTACTATATCTCGCGGGAGCCGGTCGTGCCGCGCTCAGTGAGCGTGATCGACGACCTGCTCGGCGCGCTGCTGGAACGGGATGTGGAACTGCGCGTCCTGCCGTCGCTGTGGAAGCTGCGCGACGCGGTGGTGGACTCGACGCTCCAGTTCTCGATCATCCGGATGCGCAACGCGCTGCCCCGCGCCGCCGCCGGTGAAACACCCGAAAGGAAACAGAACGCATCATGAGACACGGAGCCAGGAACAAGATCGTGGGGACGGTGACCTCGGTCCAGAGCGATCCGGTCATGTCGCTGGTCAAGTTCGACGTCACCGAGCCCGGCGAGATGGCCTCGGTGCTCACCACCGAGTCCGTCCAGGAGATGGACCTCAAGGTCGGCGACCAGGTCCAGCTCGTCATCAAGGCCATCCACGTCCTTCCCGTCAAGGAATAGACGGCCCCGGCACGGCCCCGCGAACGGGCTTCGGCGCCGGGACCGGGGGCTTTCCCGGTTTCGGCGCCGCGATCGATCCCCCGTGTTCGCTCCCCCGCAAAACCACTCCCGCCCTCGCGCGTCCAAAACCCTGTCCTCCGGGGTCCCTCCCAATCGGGGCCGCCCCCGCAGCGGCCGAGCACGGCGGTAGAACGCCTTGCGTGGCCGACGAAGACTCTCTACAATAGCAACCAGACGGCGCGCCACGGCACGGTTGCCGAAACCATGCGCCGCTCGTAAAGGAGGGTCGCGGCAGAGGGTCCGCCCGTCTGGCAGGGGAGCCATGTGCTCGGCTCCCGGCGCGCACGGTCTCTGCCGTCCAGCAGTCGATGAAGATGCGTTTCCCGCGGTTGCCGCTGCTCATGGCGGCCGGAATCATCGTCGGTATCAACAGCCAGGTGCGGTTCGCCTGGGCGCAGGGGTGAGTGGTCGCCCGTCAGTCGTCCCGTGTGGGCGACGCTTCCTATCTGGAACCCGGCCAGTGGCAGTGGGGGATGAACTTCCGCAGCCTCGACTCGCGCCGGCACTTCAAGGGCAAAGAACAGCAGGTCGAGCGGGAAGAACTAAATACCTACGTCATCAACCGCCAGAACATCTGGGACCTCTCGGCGAGCTACGCCGTCACGCGGCGTTTGAACCTGACGGCGTCGGTGCCGTTCATCAACGGCAGCTGGGAACTCCCCATCCCCGTCCGCCCGACCCCCGGGCCGCGCGAGGGGCAGCACTCGCACGGCATGGGCGACATCACCCTCGGCGGCCGCTGGTGGGTGCGCGACCCGTTACACGCCAAGGGCAGCAACGTCGCGCTGGGCGTCGGCCTCAAAATGCCGACCGGCAAGGCGGACTATAAGAACGTCTTCCCCGACATCAACGGGAACAACCGGACCGAAAAGCCGGTGGACGTGTCGATCCAGCCCGGCGACGGCGGCTGGGGCCTTTCGCTGAGTGCGGACGGCTTCCGGACGGCCGGCAAGACGACCTGGTTCGCGTCCGCCGTCTATCTCGTCAACCCGCGCGACACCAACGGCGTGCCCTCGATCCGCTCCGCCCTGGGGCTGCCGCCGGACCCGGTCACGCCCTCCACGCAGGTGAACTCCGTGCCCGACCAGTACCTGTACCGCGTCGGCGCGAGTTACCGCGTGTCCGGCCAGGTCAGCGCGGCGCTGTCGTTCCGGGCCGAGGGGGTGCCCTCGACGGACCTGATCGGGCGCAGCAACGGCTTCCGGCGGCCGGGCTACGCGCTGTCCATCGAGCCGGGTCTGACGTACGCGCGCGGCGACTCCACGTGGACGCTCAACGTGCCGGTCACCATCTCGCGCAACCGGCGGCCCACCGAGGCCGACGGCGTCACCCGCCCCGGCGACGCCACGTTCGCCGACTACGTCGTGCTGCTGGGCTACTCCCAGCGGGTGGGCGCCCGGTAGCGATATCGCTACCGCCGGGCTCGAAGCCGGGAGGCGGATGATCGCCTCCCGGCCTTTCTGCCGGTTCACGGTGACGCCGTGCTCGTGCCCCGGATGATGTGAAGCCGTCGCGCGCGGCGCGGGTCGTACCGAAGAATTCCAGGCCGACGGAGGGCGACGATGACAAAGCAGGTATGCTGGCTGACGGTTCTGTTGCTGTCGTTCGGGTGCACCCAGGCGGCCCACGCGCTGGCGGGCCGGCACGGGAAAGGCGACCCGAAGCGCCCCATCTCGGCTTCCTCCTGGCCCGCCGGCGTGAGCGTGCTGGCGAACCGCGAGGACCGCATCGGCGGCCACTGGGTCAATGCGAGCGACTGGTTCCAGTATGCGGGCGACGTCAACGCCTTCAACGACTTCCTGATCGGTTACGCGCGCGTGTCGGGCCAACGCCTGCTCATCCTCGAAAACGGCCCTTTGGGCTTCACGTTCACCGGCTCCGGGAAGTACCACCCGGGCTATGACTGGCAGTTGAGCGTGGTCGGCTGGGGCCTCGCCAGTGCGGCGGTGACGCTGCCGGTGGGCGGGCGCATCGCGCTCAAAGACCTGAACGTGCCCGTCGAAGTGGACGTGGACGCCATGGGCACCGAAACCGCAGAGATGAAAGCGTTCCTGGCCGCGCACAGGGCGAAGCAGGAGAAAGCGCGCGCCGGGCGGACACCGAAGTAGCCCAGATCCCGCCCGGCGCGCGGCGAGGTCCGCGCGCTAACGCACCCGGACTTCGTGCCGGTACGCGCCGCGTATGCCGGGCGGGACGTCGGGAGGTGCCACCTCCCGCGTGGCTCGGTAACCGGACACGATGTAGGCCGCTTCCACCTCGTCGGAGCCGGAGCGCAGGCGCAAAAAATACACGCCCCCGTTCTCCAGGTCCGCACCTCCCGCCGGCTTCAGGTCCCACACGAACCGGTCGTCCGGCTGCTCCAGATCCGTCAACTGCACGTCGGTGCTCTGGTCGCCGTCCTCGTCCGATTCGGTGTAGCGGAACAGCTCCACGCTGAAGGACGAAGGCGGGTTGCCTCGCGGCCACGACAGCCGGAACGTCGTCCCGCGCCCGATGTCCACGGCGCCGGGCGCGGGGCTGATCTCGACCGCGCGCAGGTCGCCGTTCGGGTTGCCGGTGTCCACGTCGTGCTTTGTGGAACCGCCGCACCCCGCGATCCCCAACGCCGCCAGACCCGCCGCCACGATCAGGGCCCAAAACCGATGCATGCTCGCTCCCCCGGCGAACGCGCGGAATCCGGCCTGCCTGGTCCCTGCGTTGCCTGTTTTCTAACCTATCTAACGGCGCAGGGGCAGGAGCATGTGACAGCGGCCCATCGTTTAACGGACGGCTGCCAACATCCCGGAGCGCGGTGCACACTTCTGCCCCGTCTGGCAGGGGGGCAGGTATCGGGAGATGTGGCTTCCGACGCGTTCCGAAGCGCCTCGGGAACTCGCGCGCGTGGCAAGTGCCGGATTCGATGCGCGGCGCGACACGGTCGTGTTGCGGACCGTGGACGGCGCGCCGACCACGGCAGTGTCCGGCGCCCGTGGCCGGAGCGTACGGCCTGGCTCTCGCGCGGGCATGCTGGAACTGATGGCGGCGATCGTGGCGGCAGTGAGCGACGCCGTGAACAAAAAGCGGGTCTGCATGGCTGATCTCCTCCGGCCGTCGGCGGGCAGGACTTCCGCCGCGGGACCGGACAGATCGTGAGTGTAACACGGGGACAGGCCGCTGCGCCGTGTCAGTGGAAAACTACACACTGGCGAGGCGCCGGGCACACGGCGGAGGGGGTTCAGACCAGGTCGCGGACGTACCACTCGGACGCTATGGTGAACCCGAGGGCGGCCAGCGCTT
>CADCTO010000247.1 GCA_902805585.1 uncultured Armatimonadota bacterium
AGATATAGCTAGCAAAGGGCAAATTCGTTTCTTAGAAGCTCATTTTTTAGTGGATGAACGGTTTTCTACTTATTTTTCACGGGTATTTCCCTCTTGTTCGAGATCGGCCCCACCGGGCGATCTGCGCTGACAGCGCTATCCGGCCTGGTCCATGGGACCGGGATCTCGATGTACGTTGCAACATTTACGCTTGCCTCGGCCGAGTGGTTATTCGTGACAAGGAGGTTATCTATCCGCGTCACGATCCGTGGCCCCGGCGGCCAGGCCCGGGAATTGGGGCCGTGGCAGGCAAGACTTCGAGCGGACCCGCAAGGGGTCTAGTAAGGAACGGATTCGGAATGACGACGAAGACGATCGCCGCCTATCTGGCGGCAGGCACACTGGTCGCGAGCTTTGCCGTTACCGGGTGCCAGAACCGGCAACAGGGAAACGCCGGCGGAACGGGAGCCGGGGCCGGGACCACGGGCACTGACGCCGGCGCTGGAACGACCGGCGGCGCTGGGGCGACTGGCGCGGGCGCCACGGGCGCAGGAGGAGCGACCGGCGGGGCTGGGGCAGGAGGCGCGATGGGCGCGGCCGGCGCCGGCGGCGGCATGGGTGCTGGTGCGACGGGCACGGGTGCTGGTGCGACGGGCGCCGGTGCAACTGGAACTGGTGCGACGGGCGCCGGTGCGACGGGCGCCGGCGCTGGTACGATGGGTGCTGGTGGCGCCGGCGCCGGCGCAGGTGCTGCCGGAGCGGGCGCGACGGGCGCCGGTACGGGCGGTACGCGCTAGCGTGGCTCGTATCGGTACATCGGTGTATGCCGCTGCCGCCGCACTATGCGCGGCGGCAGCGGCCATCGCGCAAGAAGCGGTCCGGGGCCATTGCCCGCGGACGTCGGAACAGGAGAACGTAATGAAGACACCTTGGAATGTGGCGGCTACCGCTGCCATCGCGTTGATGACGACCACCGCGGTCGCCTCTCAGACTTCGTCGGGCGCCGTGGGACAGAGCGGCAACACCGGCACCGCCACGGGCGGCCGTGCGGGCGCCGCTTCGCAGAACGGCACGAGCGGAATGAACGGGATGTCCGCCTCGCAGCGGCAGATGCTGGCAGGGCTGTCGGCCTCGGAGCGGCAAACGTTCCAGAGCATGTCGGCGGCGGAGAAGCGGCTCGTGATGCGCCTGCTCGGCACCCGCGGCGGTAACGGCATGGGCCGCGGCAGCGGCATGGGCGGCAACCGCAACGGCACGAGCGGCACGGGTACGAGCGGCGGAACGGGAGCAGGCACCTCCGGCACCGGGACCTCCGGCACCGGGACCTCCGGCACCGGGACCTCCGGCACCGGTACCACCAGCACCGGGACCACCCCGCAATAGGATTCGGCGGCCGGCCGGCGGGAAGCCGGCCGGCCGCGAAAGGGTCTGCGACCGATGAAACCAATCAACACTCGCGTACACGGCGTCCTGGATTATCTAGCGGTCGTGCTGCTGTTCGCCCTGCCCCGGGTGCTGGGGTGGAGCGACCGCGTGACCCTGCTTCTGACCGTGGTGGCGGTCTCGATGCTCGGCGCCAGCCTGCTCACCCGGTACGAGCTGGGGGCGTTCAAGGTGCTCCCGATGCGGGCGCACCTCGTGCTCGACTTCCTGGCCGGCGCGCTCCTCATAGCCGCGGGCGCGTTCCTCTCGGGCGAGCCGGACGGCGTCCGCGTCGCCCTCGGCGTCCTGGGTCTTGCCGAGGTGGGGACCGCGCTGCTCACGCAGCCCGCTTCTTCGCTCGAACCGCAGCCGGGCCAGGCAGGCGTACGACCGTAGCACCACGGACCAACAAACCGGCAGGTAACGGTCGTCGAACAAGACGACCGTTACCTGCCCGACAGAGCAGGACAGCGATGGCTTTGCCCCGCGTCCTGCGGTTCAATCCCGGGCCCGGGAAAAGAGATTAAAAGAAACCGGAGAAACGTGATGCAGATCGGATCGATGCAAGACCTGATGCTGGATGAACTACAGGGACTGTACACGACGGAGACCCAGGCACTCGAGGCGATGCCACAGCTCGTCGAGGTCGCCTCGTCGCCCGAATTGAAGCAGGCGCTGCAGGAGCACGTCGCGCAGACGCAGGGGCAGGTCCGGCGGCTGGAGCAGATATTCCAACAGTTGGGCCAGGCGCCACAGGGCAAGAACGTCCAGGCCCTCCAGGGCCTCGTCGCGGATGCCCGGCAGTTGATACAGAACGGCGTACCGGGCCCCGTGCTGGACGCGGGTTTGATCGCCGCGGCTCAGAAGATGGAGCACCTGGAGATCGCGTGCTACGGCAGCGCCCGTACGTTCGCGGTGGAGCTCGACCAGGACGACATCGGGGAACTCCTCCAGCAAACCCTGGACGAGGAGATCGCGACCGACCGGAGGCTGACGCACCTGGCCGAAAGCCGCGTGAACCAGGAGGCCGAGCGGATGGCAGGGGCGGCCGCGTGATCCTGTCGTGACAGGGAGGGGAGAGCCGGGCGCCACCGGAAGCGCCCGGCTCGATCCTTCATCAGCGCGAGGCGCCGAGGGAGAAGACCGCCCGCGCACGGTCCTCCGGCCGGATGCCCCGCCCGGAGTCGGTGACGACGGCGACCGACTCGTGGGCCGTGACGCCGGTGACGCGGACGCGCCCGACCCACTCGCCGCCCCGGTAGATGACCATCTCCTGCCCCGGCGAGATGCCGCCGCGGCTCCCGACGTTCAGCCGCACCTCGGAGCCGTCGCGGGTGATCAAGACGGTCGCCTCCGGCAGTTGATAGTTGCTCACCATCTCGACGGCGCGGAACGCGGCGTTCCGCAGCGCGTGGGTGACCATCTCCTGATCCGCGCCGTCCGCCGGCGATGCCCCGGCGGGCGACGGGGTGGAAACGCCGACGGCGAAAGCTCCGTTCGCCGCCTCGCCGGAAGCGACGTCGATGAACACCAGCGCCAGAGTGGCCCGGGCCCGCCGCGGGCTCTCCAGGAAGGAGACGCTCGCCACGTGGCCCCTCGCGACGTAGTCCACGCCCAGCGCCTGCCCCAGCCGCCGGACCGCGACCGCGTCCAGCGGCACCGGAAGTCCCAGCGCCTCGACCTGCTGGACGAGCTGGGCGCGGGGGGTCACGTCGTAGCGCCCCTGGCGCGTCATCTCCACCGCCAGAGCGTCGCCCGCCTGCCGCGAAAGGATGCCGCCGGTCGGTTCCTGCGCGTAGTACAGGTCGAGGAGGGCCACCTGCGGGACGCGGGTGAGTTGTGCCCGGGCCGCGCGCGGCGCGCCCCCCGCCATCCACAGTTGCGCCAGAAGGAGCGCCGCGAGCGTCACCGGCACGCGCGGCGCCCTGGGCAAAATCGTCGAACGCTGCCACCGTACTTGCATGGTGACTGCCGCCTTTCTGGTTCGGAAACAGGTGCCGGTTCGGCTCCCCGTAAAAAGGGTGGTGTCGGAACGCCCCGCATCGCGCGCGGCGGGTGCCGTTAACGGCTGGAGCAAACGCATCGGGAATGGCGTCTTGCGCGCGTCCGGGAAGGGACAGGGTCCACGCTCTTATACGAGCCCGATTCCGGCGATGTTTCACCCGACGATCAGGCGCGCAGGTGTGAGCCGCGCCGGAGCCGGCAGGCGGTTACGGCCTTGTTGTTGCAGCCGTTCTGCGGCGGGGTTGTTTTTCTTTGAGCGCACGTGCCAGCGTGCCCACCACCTCCTCGACCAGGGCCAGCACGTCGTCCGTTGACCCGATGCTCAGAACCACCTTTTCCCCCGTGAAGCTGTGGCCCTGCGCCTCGTAACGCTCGATGGCCGGCCGCAGGCGGGAAAGCGGCAGACGCACCCCTTTGCGGCAGGTGATCGACACGTTCTTGCCCTCGGTCGAAATGCTCTTGACGCCGATCTGCCGGCAGCGCAGGCGAAGTCGCAGGAGCGCGAACGCGTTTTCGAGCGAGGGGGGCAGCTTCCCCCAGCGGCTCTCGATCGCTTCCCGGAGGCGCGCCCTGCCCGCCCCGTCCCGCACGGCGGCGATCTGGTTATACGTCAGGAGGCGCTGCGCTTCCGACGGGATATATTCCGGGGGTATGTTCGAGGCGACGGGCAGGTCAACGGTGGGCAACGGGATGGAGTGGGGATCCGGCTTCTCGCCCCGGGCTTTACGAACCGCCTGTTCGAGAAGCTGCATGTACAGCTCGAAGCCGACTGCCGCGGTCACGGTGCCGCTCTGCTCGTCGCCGAGCAGGTTGCCCGCCCCGCGCAGCTCCAGATCGCGCAGGGCGATCTTATGACCGGAGCCGAGGTCCGAGAACTCCCGGAGTGCGGCCAGGCGCTGCTCCGCGACCTCGGTGAGCTGCTCGTTCCTGCGGACCAGGAGGAGCGCGTACGCCTGCTTGTCCGAGCGCCCGACGCGCCCCCGGAGCTGGTAGAGCTGCGCCAGGCCGAGCTTGTCCGCCTCATCGATCAGGATCGTGTTGGCGTTCGGGATGTCGATGCCCGACTCGATGATCGTCGTGCAGACGAGCACGTCGAAACGGCGCTCGTAGAACTCCTGCATCGTCTCTTCGAGTTCGTCCTCGCCCATCTGCCCGTGCGCCACCCGGAAGCGGGCGCCGGGCACCAGTTTCCCCAGGCGCTCCGCCACCTCGCCGATGGACTCCACCCGGTTATGCAGAAAGTACGCCTGCCCTTCCCGCTCCAATTCCCTCTCGATCGCCTCTTTGACGATGGCGTCGTCGTACGCTTTGACGAGGGTTTCGACCGGCGTGCGGCCCTCGGGGGGGTCGTCGATAAGGGACAGGTCCCGGATGCCCGATACCGCCGCGTGGAGGGTGCGCGGGATCGGGGTCGCCGTCATCGTCAGCACGTCCACCGTCTTTCGCACCTGTTTGAGCTTCTCTTTATGCGTCACGCCGAAACGCTGCTCCTCGTCGACGATCACCAGCCCCAGGTTTTTGAACGCGACGTCTTCGGAGAGCAGCCGGTGGGTCCCTATGACGACATCGACGCGACCTTCCCGCAGGTCCTCCAACACCCGCTGCTGCTCCTGGGAAGAGCGGAACCGCGACAGCATCTCCACCGTGACCCCAAAACCGGCGAGGCGTTCCGAAAAGGTGGCGTGATGCTGCGCGGCGAGCACGGACGTGGGGCAGAGGACGGCCACCTGCCGTCCCTCGGCGGCGACCTTGAAGGCGGCACGGACGGCGACCTCGGTCTTGCCGTAGCCGACGTCGCCGACGACGAGCCGGTCCATCGGGCGCGGCGCCTCCAGGTCACATTTTACGTCGCGGATGGCGGCCTGCTGGTCGGGCGTCTCGGTGTGGGGGAAGGCGGCCTCCATCTCCTTCTGCCGGGGCGTGTCCGCGCCGTAGGCGTGTCCCGTGGCCGCTTCCCGCGCGGCGTAGAGTTCGATCAGCTCCCGGGCGATCGATTGGACCTGATCCTTCGCCCGCGCGACGGCGCGAGCCCACGCAGCCCCTTTAAGCTTGCTCAGCGTGGGCGCCGCGCCTTCCGACCCGATGTACTTCTGGACGCGGTCCACCTGATCGGCCGGGACGTACAGCTTGTCGCCGGCCTCGTACTCGATCAGGAGGTACTCCTTTTCCACGAGCGGCCCTTGCTCCGCCGTGGGGGTCGTCAGTTTGACGAGGCCGCGGTAGACGCCGATGCCGTGCTGGACGTGGACGACATGGTCGCCCTCCCTCAGGCCCAGCGCCGAGGCGAAGCGGAAGCCGTTGTCCGGCGCGGGCTTCCCCGGCGTTCCGAGATCCGGTGTTGACAAGTGCATAGGTCTTTCAATGAGGCGTCCGCGGCTGCTTCGTTAGAAACCACTCAGCCGCGTTACGGGCGATACTTCTCGGGACCATATGCGGGCCCCAGAACTCCCGGTAGTGCACGGCATACCCGGCGCGCTCCAACCGCGGCACGATCTTGCGGCTGCAGCGGTCGATCGGGAGCACCGTGTCCCATCTGCCGTGGGCGATAAACAGGCGTGGCCTGCCCCGCCCGGCTGCCGGGGCGACAAACCCGGGCGAGAAGGCAAGCACATCGGTAAACAGGTCGCCGTTGGTGATCCCCAGAGAAAGCGCGTACGACGCGCCGTCTGAGAACCCGCCGACGGCGAGGCGGTTCGGGTCAATCGCATAGCGGCCGAAGACCAGCGCCAGGGCCCCGTCGACGAAGGCGACGTCGGGGCCGAAGTGCCCCCGGACCCTGTCCCAGGTCGGCCCGCGCGAATCCGGCGCGAGAAGGATCAGCCCGAACCGCTCCGCGTAGCGCAGCAACGGGGCGATACTGTTCCTGGCCTCCTGCCGTGCCCCGTGCAGCATCACGACGAGTGGCGAGGGACGCGCCGGGGTATAGCCCGCGGGCACGTACAGCAAACCGTCGCGCTCCGCGGCCAGCCCCAACCTCTGGAGCCCGCGCTCGGGCTCCGCCTCCCCCGTCACCGGGCCGGGGCGCGCCCGCAGGCGCCCGTCCCCGGCCGCCGCCGTACCGGCAGGTGGCCGGGGCGCGTCTCCCGTCATCTCACGGCTTTCTTCGTTCGCGCCACGAAGTCACGACGGGGCCGCCCCGGCCAGGGAAACGCGGAGGGTAAGACTTCGGCCGCCACGGCGCAGCGTCAGGGGGACCTCATCGCCGGGCTGGTGGCGGCGGAGGATGCGCCGCACGTCCCCGCCCGACGTGACCTGCGCGCCGTCCAGCGCGGTGACGATGTCCTCGGCCTGTACGCCGGCCCGCTCCGCCGGTGAACCGGGCGCGACCTCCAGAACGACCGCACCTTCCCGGACCGGCAGGTTCATGCGTCCGGCCAGGTCCGGGGTCACGTCCCCCAGGACCACGCCCAGGAGCACGCGCCGCACGCGGCCGGTCGTCAGGATCTGGTCGGCGACGTTGCGCGCGAGGTTTATCGGGATGGCAAAGCCCAGGCCGCCTCCCGGAGCGGTCAAGATCGCCGTGTTGATGCCGATGACCCGCCCGGCCGAGTCCAGCAGGGGGCCGCCGGAGTTCCCCGGGTTGATGGCGGCGTCGGTCTGGATCAGACCTTCCAGTTCGGAAACGCCCAGACGCCGATTCACGGCGGAGATGACGCCGGTAGTGATCGTGCGCTCCAGCCCCAGCGGGCTCCCGATGGCGATGGCTACCTGCCCGGCCCTGATGCCGTCGGAATCCGCGATGGGCACCGCCGGGAACCCCTGCCCGCGGACCTGCACGACGGCGGTGTCCACCGAAGGGTCCCGGCCCAGGACACGTCCCTGAAGGCGGCGGCCATCGGCCAGCCGGACTTCGACGACGTCGGCGCCGCCGACCACGTGGGCGTTGGTCAGGATGGTGCCGTCGTCGCGGATGAAGAAGCCCGAACCGACGCCCGTGCCGGGGCTGATGCTGACGACCGCCGGGGAGACCCGCTCCGCGACCGCGACGACCCGCTGCTCCTGAGCATCAAACGATGCCGCGGTCGGCGTCAGCGCCAGCGGCCTCTGGGTGGGTATCGGGACCGGCCGGGGAGCAGTCAGGGACTGTCTTCCCAGCGCCACACCGGCTCCCAACGCCAGCACGGTCACAACCGCCATTCCTGACTTGCTCATGACATCACGTTGAAGCACGGGCACCGGTCGCCCCGGCTTCGGTTCCTTTCACCCGCCCGCTATGCAGGCGGAGCCGCCGAATGGCTCCGCCTGCCCCTTTCTCGTCAACAGACGGAGGTGCCGTTCTCAGGAACGGCCGACCAGGACTCGGTCAGACCCGCTGGCGGCCAGCGCCCGTTCCCGCGGTAACCGATCCGTTTCTCGTGCCGTTTCCAGTTTCGACTCCACGACCGCATCCAGCTGGTCACGCATGCTCGCGACGATCCCGTCCCAGGTCTGCGCGGCCGCGTGCGCCTCGCCCCGCTCCAGCCGCCCCGCGTTCTCCTCCGACGGCAGCAGCGCCGCCTCGCAGGCCTTCACGAACTCTTCGGGCGTCGACGCGACGCGCGCAGCATCCCGGTAATGTTCCACGATGTCCTGGATCGGGGTCGAGACCACGGGCTTCCGGGCGGCGAAGTACTCCAGCGTCTTGGTCGGCGACAGGTACCGCGTGGCCTCCGAGAGCGCGAACGGGACGAGCGCCGCGTCGCAGCCCTTCAGGTACCCCGGCAGGTCGCCGTAGCCCCTCTGGCCGGTGTAGACGATGTTGGGCCGGCGCAGCAGGTCCGCTTCCGTGATCTTGGCCAGCGGCCCGACCATCACGACGCTCCACTCGGGGTGCGCGTCGGCGACGGCCGCCAGGTTCTCCCAGCCCATCCGCTCGTCGATGACCCCGTAGTACAGCAGCAAGGGGCGCGGCAGGCCCGCCACGTCGGCCG
>CADCTO010000248.1 GCA_902805585.1 uncultured Armatimonadota bacterium
GCACGCCGGCCCTGTGGATCGGCGTGTTCCTGACCACCGCGTTGCACACGGTCAAGGGGCTGCACGTTTTGTACCCCTCGGTCCCCGACATCCCGACCGACTTCAGCCTCTACCAGTACCTGACGGTCCCGCCCTGGAACCAGCTCGGGTGGTTCCACGCGCATTTCTACCCGCTCGTGATCGGCCTGACCTTCCTGCTTTCCACCGAGGTCGCCTTCTCGCTCTGGTTCTTCTTCCTGTTCTACAAGTTCGAGATACTGCTGGCGGCGATGTACAACTGGGAGATGATGGGCGCGGCCGGGGGCTACAGCCAGAAGCAGTTCCACTCGCTCCAGGCGTTCGGCGGCGCGATCGCCCTGCTGGTGTGGACGCTATGGACCGCCCGCCACCACCTGCGGGACGTGTGGGAAAAGGCGACCGGCGGCCCGCGCGCCCGCGAGATCGACGACAGCCGCGAACTGCTCGGCTACCGCGCCACGTTCCTGGGGCTCGTGCTGTCCTACGGCGGCATCGGGCTCTGGCTGTACCTGGCCGACGTGCCCGCGGTCCTGATCGCGCTCTCGCTGCTCGTGATGACGCTCGCCCTGGTGGTCATCGCCTGGGTCGTCGCGCAGGCGGGGATGCTGTTCCTCCAGACCCCGTACAGCTCGATCGACGTGCTCGCCCCGACGGTGAGCACGAGCCCGTTCAAGATCGCGCCGCTCTACACCGTGTATCGATTCGAGGGCTCGTTCGTCTACGACACGCGGGAGATGCTTATCCCGTCGCTCCTGAACGGGGCCAAGACCGCCGACGCCGCCCGGTTCGGCGCGCGCCCGCTGTTCTGGGCGATGGCGCTTTCGGTCGGCGTCGGGCTGGTCGTCTCCGCCGTCGCGTCCCTGTGGCTGCCCTACTATAACGGCGGCGCACTGGCGCAGCGCAACACGTGGTCTTACGTGGTCGCCACGCAGATGCCGCTCAACTTCTTCGGCGGCGCGGCCTCGGTCCCGCCGGCCGCCTCGTGGACGAACTGGCTGCACATCGCGGGCGGCTTCGTCGGCGCGCTCGGCCTGTTCCTCGTGCGGGCGCAGTTCAACTTCGGCCTGCACCCCATCGGGTTCCTGGGCGCGTCGGTCCACGCCGTCCACATGCTCTGGTTCTCGATCTTCTGGGGCTGGCTCTTCAAGGTCCTGATCCTGCGCTACGGAGGCATGGGGGGCTATACCACGTTCCTGCCCTTCTTCCTCGGCCTGATCGTCGGTGACGTCCTGAACGCCATGATCTGGATCATCCTTGGCAACCTCACCCAGACCGGCTACAACATCATGCCAGGGTGAGCCACCGGAACGAAGCATGCACAGAATGCGCAGCAACAGCAGCACGTCGAACGTTCCGGCGCGAGGCGTCAGCCCCCGTTGGGAGGCGGCCGCGACGGTCGCCGGCTTCCGCACCGGGACGCCCAACCCGGTTCTTCTGGAATACGCCCGGGAGCGGCGTGGGCGCTTGAGCGGGCGGGCGTGGGCGCTGGACATCGGCGGCGGGGCCGGGCGCAACGCCGTGCCCGTGGCGCAGCTCGGCTTCGACGTGGTCTGTACCGACCTTTCGCGCCCCATGTTGGAGGCCGCCCATACCAAACGGGAGCAGGAAGCCCCCGCCGCTCCCGTTCATCTCGTGCAGGCCCCGATGGCCCCGCTGCCCTTCGCCTCGGAACGGTTCGACCTGATCCTGGCCCACGGCATCTGGAACCTGGCGCGCTCCGACGCCGAGTTCCGGCATGCCCTGGCCGAGGCGGCGCGCGTGGCGCGTCCGGGCGCGGGCCTGTTCCTGTTCACCTTTTCCCGCCACACGATCCCCGCCGCCGAATCCCCGGTGCCCGGCGGGGCATTCGTCTTCACGCAGTTCAACGGCGAGCCGCAGTGCTTTCTGACCGAGGACGAGATCCTGCGCGAACTGCGGGCGGCGGGATTCGAGCGCGACCCCGTGGGCCCGCTGCGCGAGTACAACCGCCCGCCGGTCCCGCGGACGTCGGCACAGGGCGGCCCTCCCGTTTTGTACGAGGGGACGTTCACCCGTCGGCCGTGAACGGCGCGCCGCAACCCACTCCCTGACAGCTTTGTCAGGTTGACCGACCGCAGACGCCTGGGCTATGATGAGGGGTGGAGGTCCCACCCATGCCCAAGGACGACGAACTGGCTCCCGAGAGCGACGAGGCCGAAGCGCCGGCGCTGCGCTACCACGTCCGCATCCGCGAGATACCCGCCGACGAACGGCCCCGCGAGCGGCTGGTCAAGTACGGCGCGGACACGCTCTCGACCGCGGAACTGCTCGCCATCCTGCTGCGGACGGGGACCGAGAAGTACTCGGCCCTCGGCCTCGCCAACCACCTGCTCTCGACGTTCGGCTCGCTGCGCGGGGTGGCGAACGCGACCATCGAGGAGATGAGCGCGATCCACGGGCTCGGCCCGGCCAAGGCCGCCCAGATCAAGGCCGCCATCGAGTTCGGCCGGCGGCTGGTGGCGGCGTCGCCCGAGGAGCGGCCCAAGATCCGCTCACCGCGTGACGTGTACAACCTGCTCGGGCCGACGCTGCGCGACCAGAACCGCGAGCACTTCGTCGCCCTGCTCCTCGACACCAAGGGCGGCGTGCTGCGCACGCGCACCGTCTCGGTCGGCGACCTGTCGTCGTCGCTCGTGCACCCGCGCGAGGTCTTCACTGAGGCCGTACGCCATTCGGCCGCCTCGCTGATCGTCGCCCACAACCACCCCTCCGGCGACCCGGCCCCCTCGCCCGAGGACGTGCAGGTGACGCGCCGCCTGTGCGAGGCGGGCGAGCTGCTGGGCATCGAGCTTCTGGACCACGTGGTCCTCGGCGACAGCCGGTGGGTCTCGCTCAAAGAGAAGGGCTTGATGTAGCGACTACGGTGGGGGCTGCCCGAGCGAGCGCACGAGGCTGTTCTGCAGGACGGCCATCGTCACGTCGCCGCGGGTGCGCTCGACGACGGCCCGGAGCGCGTCGCAGGTGCGGCGCAGGCCGCCGGTGATGGCGTCCGGGTAGTCCACCGTGGTGAGCTGCGACAGGATGTCGTCCATGGCGGCGAGCATCGTCTGGGCGCGGGTCGTGTCGCCGCGGCGCAGGCAGTCGAGGGCGTAGCGGCGGCCCTCGGAGGCGGCTTCGGCGAGCCCGTTCAAGTACGCGGCGACCTCGACGCGCAGGGATTCGGGCGTCGGCAGCGGCTCCTGCTCCATCAGGGCGAGCAGGGCCGCCGCCTCCACCAGTTCCTTGTGCGCGTCCTGCACATAGCCCGCGTGCAGCAGGTCGGGGTGCGGGCCGAGCGCCGCCCGCACCCGGTCCGCCTCGGCCTGCGCCCCCGCCAGGGCCCCGCGCGCCGCCTCCCACTCGCCCCGGTGCATCGCCCGGATCGCGTTGGCGCAGGTGCGCGTGAGCGCCCGCCCGTGGGCGAGCGCCTCCTCGCGCGCCCGGTACTTCCCGTCGAGCACGCCGCGCGCGGCGGTGATCAGCGTTTCCAGTTCGTCCATGGCGCCATTATACCGGGAGGCAGTTCGCTACTTGATCAAGTCCTCCTCACGGCCGACCGCCTCGATCTGCCGGTAGTTGTCCGCTTTCGTCGGGATGAACTTTTTGGCGCTGAACAGGTCGAGGATCTCGGCATGTTCCGGGTTTGACGCGTCGAGTTTCAGGAGCGCCTGCCTGACCTTGCCCGGGAAGTCGGGGCCGTACCGCTTCGCCACCTCCGGGTTCAGCACCCAGTGGTAGTCGTGGTAGGGAGGCGTCGTGTGGATGACGCGGACCCGGTCGGCGTGGGCGGTGCCGGCGGCCAGTCGCTTCTTCCACACCTGCTCGTTCATCGCGCCCGCGTCGTACGTGCCGGCGGCCACGAGGTCCAGCGTCTTGTCGTGGTTTTCGGAGAACCCGGCCTCGCCTTTGAAATCGGCGGGGGTGATTCCGGCCTGCTTCAGGAAGTACTGGGGCATCAGGCGGCCGGACGTGGACGACTCGCTGCCGAACGTGAAGGTGCGCCCTTTGACTCCCTGAAGGTCGGTGATGCCGCTTTTCTTGTTCGCGATGAAAACGCTGTGGAACTTCTCGTCAACGTCGCGCTGGGCGAGCGGCTCCGCGCCCGGCACCTGGAGTCGGGCCTGGACCCCCGTCAGCCCGCCATACCAGACCAGGTCCAGGTCGCCCACCTTGAAGGCGGTGACGGAAGCCGTGTAGTTGTTCACCGGCCTGTACTCGACCGGCACGCCAAGCTCTTTCGAGAGGTAGGTCGAGACCTTGCCGTACAGCCGC
Source organism: uncultured Armatimonadota bacterium (assembly GCA_902805585.1). Taxonomy (GTDB): domain Bacteria; phylum Armatimonadota; class Armatimonadia; order Armatimonadales; family Armatimonadaceae; genus CADCTO01. Next base: position 4,288 of record CADCTO010000248.1, read on the forward strand.
TGTAGCTTTTCGGGGTCCTGGTCCGGGATCGCGGAGATCATGAGGGGGCGCGACTGCTGGGTCCCGTTCCCGCCGCCGGGGGCCGCCGGTTCGGCGGAGGTTTCGGCGTTTCGGTCGCCGCAGGCGCCGACGAGGGGCAGCGCGAGCAGCAGAAGCAGCCCGAGTGTTGATTTCATGTTCGAGTACCTTTTCGTAGTCCGGAAGTGCGTGCGCCGCACACGGCGGCGGCATCGGGATGCTTCACAGTCACCAGGGAGATTGTCCGCCGCGCTGTAAAAGGGCGTGGTCACGATCCAAGGGTCTCACCTCCTTTCGTCGGGAATGGGCAAACATTATGTCAGCAGGTTAACCACAAATATTTTACCCGCGGGACGGCCTGCTGCGGTCCTTCTCGACGAGCGCCGACAGCTCTGCCAGGGGCAGATCGGCGAGCGAGGCGAGCCGCAGGTCGGCGTGGTCGAGCGGGAGCCGGCAGGTCAGGGGGTTGGGCACGGCGACGCAGAACAGCCCGGCGCAGCGCGTGGCGGCCGGGCTGGCGTGGCTCCGCCAGAACGCCACTCGCACCGTGCGGATGACGGAGCTCGCGCGCGAGATGCACATGAGCCCGTCCACCATGCACGCGTGGTTCCGGGCGGCAACCAGCATGAGTCCTTTGCAGTACCAGAAGCAGCTGCGGCTCCAGGAGGCCCGCCGGATCCTGCTGGCGGAGGGAGTGGGCGCGGCCGCGGCGAGCCGGCGTGTAGGCTACGAGAGCCCGGCGCAGTTCAGCCGCGACTACCGGCGGTTCTTTGGCGCGCCGCCCATGCGCGACGTCGCGGATCTGCGCAGGGTCACCGTTGCATCCGGGTGACGCCCTGGACGCAGCCAGGCGAGCGGCGCCGATCGGCCGCCCGCCCGTCGAAGGTCAGGCGGCGGCCACCGCCTCGGCGTACCCCGTGGACACGGTCACCTCCTTCCACCGCGAGATCTCTTCCCCGAACGTCCGCAGCTTGGACGTCGCGAGGTCGTGGGCGTCCTGGCCCAGCAGCAGGTGCAGCGGCGGGTCGGCCTCGGCGGCGATCCGGATGATGGCCGAAGCCGCCTTCACCGGGTCGCCCGGCTGGTTGCCGCGGATCTGCTCCGTATGCTGCGCCTCGGAGTCCCGAACCAGCGCGTACTCGTTCATCCGCTGCGCGGGCAGGCGCAGCGAGCCGGACGAGAGGAAGTCGGTGCGGAAATAGCCCGGCTCCACGATGGTCACCCGCACCCCGAACGGCGCGGCTTCGGCGGCCAGGGCCTCGGAGAGCCCCTCCACGGCAAACTTCGTGGCGCAGTAGACGCCCCACCCGGGGAAGCCGCCCGCCAACCCGGCGATCGACGAGAGGTTGATCACGTGCCCGCCGCGCTGCGCACGCAGCCGGGGCATCACCTGCCGGAGGACGTTGAGCGTGCCGAACACGTTCACGTCGAAGTTCGCCCTCGCTTCGGCGTCGCTCAGCTCCTCCAGGCTGCCCAGCTGCCCGTACCCGGCGTTGTTCACCACCACGTCGATGCGTCCGAACCGCTCCACGGTGGCGCGCACCGCCTCGGCGACGCTCGCCTCGTCGGCCAGATCCAGCGCGAGCGGGAGGAAGCCGGGCGAATCGCTGCCCACGGCGCCGCGCAGCCCGGCTTCGTCGCGGGAGGTGGCCGCGACGCGGTGCCCCATGTCCAGCAGCTGGCGGACCAGCTCGAGGCCGAAGCCACGCGATGCCCCGGTGATGAACCAGGTCTGGTGCTCGGTCATTGTCTCTGCTCTCTGTGCGGGTAAGCTCTCCACGCGGCGTGCCGCTCGCGTCCGACAACTTTACCCGGCCCGCACGCACCGATCTACGGGATCGCGCTTGACGGGTCGTTGAGCAGAGCTTAATGATGACCGTATGAACGATGACCTGAACGCGATCTCGGTATTCGTCGCCCTGGCGGAGGCGCGCAGCTTCCGGCGCGCCGGCGAGAGTCTCGGGGTGACCGCGTCTGCCGTGAGCCAGAGCCTGCGCCGGCTGGAGGAGCGGCTCGGCGTGGTGCTCGCGCACCGCACGTCCCGCAGCATGCACCTGACGGAAGCCGGGGAGCTGCTGTATGCGTCGGTGCGTCCCGCGCTGGAGGAGGTGCGCGCCGCCGCCGCCGCGGTGGGCGCGCTCGGGAGCGAGCCCCGCGGCACGCTGCGCCTGCACGTGGCCGGGGGTGCCGAGACCTTCCTCAGCGGGCCGATCATCGCCGGGTTCCTGGAGGCGCACCCGTACGTTCGCGTCCAGGTGTTCGTGAGCGACGAGCCGCTCGACATCGTCTCGGCCGGATACGACGCCGGTGTGCGGCTCGGCGAGGTGATCGACGTGGACATGGCCACCGTTCCGCTGGCGGGCGACGAGCGGCTGCTCGTGGTCGGCACGCCCGCGTATTTCGAGCGGCACCCCGCGCCCGCCCATCCGCGGGACCTGGTTCACCACGACTGCCTCAACTGGCACCCGACGGCCGATGCGCCGGCCTACCGGTGGGAGTTCACCGAGGACGGGCGCGACTTTTCCGTGGCCGTGCCGAACCGCGTCCTCACCAACCAGGTCGCGCTCCTCCTTCACCTCACGCGCGCGGGCCGGGGGCTGACCATGTTCTTTGAGCGCGAGCTCCGCGCGGACATCGAGCGCGGCGACCTCGTTGTCGTGCTGGAGGAGTACTCGATCCCCTTCCCCGGGTTCTTTCTGTATTACCCGGAGCGGCGGCAGGCCTCGCCGGCCCTCCGCGCCTTTGTCGATTACACCCTCGCCTGGCGCCGGAGCTCACGAGACCGAGATTCGTCCAGCTGACCAGCAAAAAGGCCCCGCACCGGAGTCCGGTGCGGGGCCTTCTTCCATCATCCACAACGGCTGATCTCACGCAGAGGCGCAGAGACGCGGAAGAGAACAGATGGGCTCACACAGAGACACAGAGCAACAGAGAGAAAACCGGAAGCGGCTCTCCGTGTTCTTGCCGTTCCCTCTGTGGCTCTGTGTGAGACGGCTGTTCTAGAGTGTGCGCCACCGTCATGGAGCGGCGCCCCGACGCTAATTCGTGGCGACCCATACAAAAAGGTGTCACGGATTCAGCGCGAACGACAGCTCCTCACGTACCCAGGCGTCCTTCTCCACCTCTTCCCTCCCCCGCAGCGCCTGCCGCGCGGCCTCCGTGCCGATGCGCCCCAGCGCCCACGCCGCGTGCCCGCGCACCAGCGCCTCCTCGTCGTTCAGCGCGGCGGCGAGCGCGGGCACGGCCTCGGGCGCGCCCCAATTGCCCAGCGCCACGGCTACGTTGCGCAGCAGCCCGCGCCGCTTGGTCCGCTTCACGGCGGAGCCCTTGAAGCGGCGCGAGAACTCCTCCTGCGTCATCCCCATCCACTCGATCAGCTCCGGCCCCTCCATCCCGTCGCGGGGGATGAAAGCGGGGTCGGAGGCGGGCTCGGCGAACGAGTTCCAGGGGCAGACTTCCTGGCAGATGTCGCAGCCGTAGACGCGGTTGCCGATGAGGGGGCGCAGCTCGCGGGGGATGGGGCCGCGCAGCTCGATGGTGAGGTACGAGATGCAGCGCCGCGCGTCCATGCGGGGGGCACCGGCCTCGTCGCGCCCCAGCAGGGCGCCGGTGGGGCACGCGGAAAGGCAGCGCGAGCACGAGCCGCAGTGGTCGCGGGTGAAGGGCGCGTCGTACTCCAGCTCCACGTCCAGCAGCAGCACGCCGAGGAAGTAGTACGACCCGCGCCGCGGCTGGATGAGCATGGTGTTGCGGCCGAACCATCCCAGCCCCGCGCGCGACGCCAGCTCGCGCTCCAGCACGGGCCCGGCGTCCACGTACGCGCGCCCGCCGAGCGGCGTGAGCTCGGCGCTGGCCCATTCCTGCAGTCTGATCAGCCGGTCCTTGAGCAGGTCGTGGTAGTCGTCGTTGCGCGCGTAGCGGGCGACCACGCCGCGTGAAGGATCCGCCTCCTCCGCGTCGCCGCTGT
>CADCTO010000249.1:0-3745 GCA_902805585.1 uncultured Armatimonadota bacterium
GTCCAGCTCATGTATCTGCCGGCCCGGAAGGACTAGGACGGGAATAGATTAGCTGCAAAAACGCGCAAGAGGCACAAAGGGGGGCGCCCCCCTTTGTGCCTCTTGCGCGTTTTTGCGGCTATACGTTCGTTTCGGTCAGCCGTCCGATCGCTCGACGCAGAGCGCGCCGTTTTGCACGTCGAACTGGAGCGGATCGGCGGGGGCAACGGCGGTCAGGCGCAGCTTCGTCTTGCACACGCGCACGCGCAGGTCGGACCACACCCGGACGAGCGGCTGATCGTCTGCGTGCCCCTGGACGGGTTCCAGCGTGAAGCCCGTCGCGGTGGCACCGACAACCAGCCGGAACTTCTGGCCTACCTGCCACCCGGCCTTGGCGATCCAGGCCCGCGGGATCGCGAGCGCCCCGTCGCGCCGCGCACGCGCTCGCTGGCGCCGCCCGCCGCTTCCGCTTGCGCCATATTGCCGCCCGCCCAGTGCGGCCAGCGCGGGGGTGATCTGGCGCAGCGCGGCCAGCGGGGATGTCGCGATGCCGGCGGCGACGGCGTCGTCCAGGCTGCGCGCCTGGTCGTGGGGAACGGGAGGCAGGGCGTCCTGATCGCGGGCGGCGTAGTCGCGGTCCTTCGTCTCGTCGTGCAGGTACAGGAACGCCTGGGTCCGCTTCGTCCCGCCGTCGGTCACGACGTCGATCAGGCGCCGGTCGTAGTCGTAGTACGTCATCGCGCCCGAAGCGTAGATGTCGCGCACGATCGGGGCGACCTCGGCGTGGCGGACCGGGAAGCTGCGGGCCTTCAGGGTGTTGGAAATGTCGAGCGCCGTGAACGGTTCGCGGGCCTTCAGCTTCGCCTCGACCGCCTCTTCCACCACCAGGGTCAGCGCGTTTTGCTGCGTGCTTGTCGTCGTGTTCATCGTGTCCCTCCTGCCTGATACACTCCCCCGGTGTGCCCGCGGGCGGAAACAGAAGGCCCCGCGACCTGCGGGTCGCGGGGCCTTTACCGACGCGGAAAGCGCGCCCGGATCGGGAGGCGAGACGCTCACAGACACGGCACGCTCACGGCTCCGGCTCGTACGCTTCGTAGACGTACAGCGTGCCGGGCCATTCCTCGAAAACGGATTCCACGATGCTCCTCACCTTCTTCCAGGACAGGCCGCCATAGCCGACGCCGATGCGGGGCAGGGCGATCGTGCTGATTCCTTCCGCGTCGGCCCGCGCTTTCATCGCGCCAAGGGCCGTTTCTACCGCCTCATAGCTGGCCCGGGCGTGCCAGAACCGCTCCTGCGTGCCGAGGTTGAAGACAGCAGGTTTGTCCGCCTCCCGCCAGAGGAACGCGTCGCCGAGGTTGAACGCGCGGGGCTCCGCCTTGCACCGCCTCTGATACTCCGCATACATCTCCGGATACCGTTCCCGAAAGCCCTTCGCCACCCCCGCGCCCATAGACCCCTGGCAGTTGCAGCCGTGGGCCAGGGCCTGCGCGTTGTGGCGGTTCGAGAAGAGGTCGCCGGAGATGAAGCGGACGGGCATGGCTTCGGTGGCGTACCCGTTACGCAGCCTTGATCTCGGCGACGTATCGGATCGTGCACTGCTCCTTCCGGTAAACGATGAACTCGTTATGGAGGAGGGTCAGCCCCTTGCAACCCTGCACGGAATGGAAGCCGCCGGGTGCTTCCTCCCGGTACTTGGGAAACCACTCCTTCTTGACACGCCCCAGGGCGACGTCGGCCAGGAACAGGTAGCCTGCGCCCCGCTTCCCGCCGCCGTCCCACAGGTCGGAATACTGCGCGGACTTCGTGCTCTGGTCGGCGAAGTAGATGCCCTTGCCGAACATGTAGCCGGTCACGGCCACGTTCTTGGGGGCGACGAGCAGGCCGCGCGACAGGATGCCGACCAGGTTCGCGTTTTTGGACCCGTGGAACAGCATCCGGACGTTCCCCGGGGCCAGGTCGAAGCGCGCCCGCTCCTCGGGCAGGCGCGCCCTGAAGACCGGGCCTACCTTGACCGTAAACCCGTGGCGAGCGGACTGGGCATCCCGGACCTGCCGGACGACGCGCTGCGCTTCGGGATCGAGCGGGTCCAGCACTTCCAGTTCCGCGCCGAGAGCGCGGTACTTGCGGTCCACCTCGGCGTCCAGGTCCTTCTGGACGTGGAAGACGTCGCGCATGAGCTGGAGCAGTTCCTCCTCCTCGTCCGCCTTCTCGACCGAATCGATCGCCACTTCGGCCGGGTCGATGCGGCGCCCGAACCGGTGCGGGACGAGCGAATAGTACTGCGACGACAGCGCCGGGATGCGGCCTTTGTGATCGCGGGCGATGGCGAAGCGTATCTGCCGGAGCTGGTCGGACCCGCGCTCGATCTGCTCCTTGCTCAACGCACCCAGCGGGGTCTCGATCCGGCGTACCAGCTCCGCCCGGGACTCGTCGAAGATGCGCTCCACGAACGCGGCGACCGACGGGTGCAGCACGCTGGGCCGCACGCCCCGGTGCGCGGTGAACGCCTTCTCCGTCTCCTGCTGGAGTCCGTCCGAGCCGACCACGGCCCGGGCGACGTCGACCGGCACGTACCCCTTCTTCGGCCCGGTCTTCTCGCGCAGGATGCGCTCGAACTCGCGCTCCAGGCTGTCGCGCTCGTCCGCGAACCGCGCCTCGCGCACGCCCGCGGCGCCCACACGCCCGTAGTTCGTGAACAGGCGGAACTTGCCGTCCGCTTCGTGAAGCTCCAGGACGTAGAACTTGTTGTTGTTCGCCAGGATGTCGGAACGGTTGAGGACCGCGGAACGGAGCACCGCGAACTGCTCGGGGAAAGCGGGGGCGTCCTCGCCGCCGGACAGGTTGTACGCCTTCAACATCGTGGTCATCCCTTCACACCGGGTCAGGATTTCGCTACACGCAAAGCAGACTCGGGAGGAAGCCAGGCGTCCGGAAAAGCGCGGGCGGAGGTTTTGCTGCGGCCCGTGTGGGCCCGTTCAGGCGGGGCAGATGAAGAAGTACGGGCAGGCCGGGCACTCGTCGCCGTCTTTGGGAGCCGCGGGGAACTCACCGGAACGGACGCCGCGCAGGGCGCCGTCATAGGCGGCGAGGTGCTTCTGGCGCTGCTTCGGCTTGTCCGAAAGGGGGACGCTCTCCCCCGACCGCAGGTAGCGCAGATGCAGGACGACCTCGCCGCCCGCGCGGTTGTGCCGCTCGGCGGCTTCCCGCAGCAGGGAGTGCCGCTGCTCGGGGTCGGCCTTTCCGTCTTTGGGCGGCCTGCGGAACGTCTGGCATTCGAGTCGATCCGGCCCCTCGACGCGGTCCGGCTTTACGGAGATGGTGCCGTGTTCCAGTGCGACGGTCAATGGCTCGGGTTCCGTCGTCCGAAGCGGAGCCCTGGCACTGCGAACGATCTCCTCGGCGGCCGCCCGGTACATCGGCTCGTGGGGGTGCGCCGGGCCGAGGCCGGCCTCGGCCCACCGGGCGGCCAGCGCCTCCGGCGGGTCGGGTTCGCCTAACGCACGGCGAACCGCCTGTTTGAAGTTCGCGTAGGCCGGCGGCTCACCACCGGGCAGTTCCAGGACGCGTTCGTAGTAATAACGGCGCGGGCACCGCAGGTACAGTTCCGCCTCCCAGGCTTCGAGATGTGGGGGGCCTGCGTCCTCCGCTCCCGGGACAGCCCCCGCCCCCTGCCCCTCTCCCTCCGGCTGCCGCCGGAACCAGGGGAGAGGGGCAGGGGGCGGGGGCTCCTCTTTTTCGGGCGCGGGCGCGGGCGCCGCCGCTT
>CADCTO010000249.1:3755-20803 GCA_902805585.1 uncultured Armatimonadota bacterium
CTGCCGCCGGGGGGAGAGGGGTGCCTGGGGCAGGCGCGACTGCTGCTGCGCGCGGGGGTGATGCCTCCGGAGTCTCTGTGCGTGAAGGGGCTGTCGAGTCGGTGGCAGGCGCCCCTCTCCCCCCGCGGAGCGGAGGCAAGGTGAGAGGGGCAGGGGGCGGGGGCTCCTCTTTTTCGGACGCTGGCGCGGGCGCCGCCGCTTCCCACACTTCCCGCTGGATCCCCTCGACCCCGTCCAGGCAGGCAAGGAGCGGTGACGGCCCGGCTTTGCGGCCGTTGTACTTCTGCGCGCGCGACAGGACCAGATGGTCCCGTGCGCGCGTGAGGGCGACGAAGAACAGCCGGGCCTCCTCGTCCTCGGCTTCGGGCTCGCCGGGCAGCGGGGGCAGGAGCGGCGGGCGGGGGCGCGACGGGAACTTCCCCTCGGACAGGTTCGGCAGGAAGACCACGGGGAACTCCAGCCCCTTCGCGGCGTGGACCGTGAGCACGCGCACCGCATCGGCGCCGTCGTCGGCATCGATTCGGGTCGCGGGCGCACCGCCCATCCGCGCGACCTGGCGGACGTGGCGCAGAAATGCCCGGCGCACGTCCTCGTCGTCCTGAGCCGCGACGACCGCCCGTTCGGAGAACGCCCTGGCCAGCGCCAGAAGGCCGGCCACACCGCGCCGGTCCCGGATCCGCCGGGCCCACCCGGGCGCGCAGAACAGGGCACGTGCCAGGAACTCCCAGGCATCGCCGGACGGGGGCAGACCCGCAGGCAGATCGGGTACCCGATGCCGCGCGGGGCCTCCGGGTTCCATGACACGAGACACGAGCGACAGGAGGTCTTTGACGTCCGGCTTGCCGAGCAGGCCGTCCTCTTCGTGGGCGACCGGCACGCCTCGCGCCGCGAGCGCCGCGCGCATCGCGGCCGACTGCCCGCGCGTGCGGCATAACACCACTTGCTCCCCGTAAGCGTGCCCGGTCTCGGCGAAGCGGCGCATCCGCCGGGCGATGTGCTCCACCTGTACCGCGTCGTCCTCCGCCACGGCCAGCGTGACGGTGCCCGCATCCTCACGCGCCGCTTGCCACGACCTTCTGCCTTCGCCACACGCCGCGCTGAATACGGAGACGAGTCCGGGCCGCGATCGGTAGTTCACGCCGAGTTCCGTACGCTTGCCGGAGGGGAAGTCCGCTTCCCAGGCGGAGACGTTGGCCGGGGACGCGCCCCGGAAGGCGTAGATGCACTGCCGAAGGTCTCCTACCGCCCACAGGCCGGCGCCGTCGCCCGTCGTCAGCAGACGGACCAGCCGCGCCCCGGCACGGTTCACGTCCTGGTACTCGTCGACCAGGACGTGGCGCCAGCGCGCCTGTTCGGCGCGGAGCAGAAGGGGATTCTCCTCCAGCAGGCGCACCGGACGCGAGACGAGATCCGCAAAGTCGAGCGCCCCCCGCTCCCGAAGCAGTTTCTCGTAAGCGGCGTAGACCAGCCCGGCTTCGACCAGGCGCTCGTCGCCGGACGTCTCGGCGCGGGCGGCGAACGCTTCCGGGGAGACCATCGCCTCCTTGGAGCGGCTGATCTGCCGCAGAATGTCGCCCAGAGGGAAGGCCGGATCGTGCAGGTACTGGAGCGCTCGCAGCGGCAGAGCGCCGAGGTGGCGCTCCAGCAGGACGTACGCGTCCACCGGGTCGAGCAGGACCGGGCGCGGCGGCAGGCCCGCCTCGCGCCAGTAGCGCCGCAGCAGATCAAGGCCGTAGGCGTGGAAGGTGCCGATCCAGGCGCGGCGGGCGACATCGGGCGCCTGCGCCCCGATCCGCTCGCGCATCTCCTCCGCCGCCCGCCGCGAGAAGGTCAGCGCCAGAAGCGACTCGGGCCGCTCCCCCCGCACCCGCGTCAGGAAAAGCACGCGTTCGGTCAGCGTACGCGTCTTGCCCGTCCCCGGCCCCGCGCCGACGAGCAGGGGTCCGGACTCGGCGTGGGCAGCCGCGCACTGGCTGGGGTCGAGAGCCCTCGCCCCCGTGCCCTCTGCTGGAGAGGGGACGGGGGCGAGGGTGGGAGCCTCCAACAGCGTGTCCGCGAGCTGAGAGAGGACGGCGGAAAGGGGGAGCCCCGTGCGGGCGGCGATGGCGTCCGCGCTCTGCCCCTCGTCCCAGAACCAGCGGGCGAGGAGCGGAACGGGCAGGAGGAACTCGCGGGCGAAGACGTTCGCCTCGGCCTCGCGGCGCTCGCGGGGGCCGTACCCGACCAGCGTTTCCGCGCCCGATTCCTCGAAGTCGTCCCCGGCGCAGTGGCAGGCGTCGTCGCTCCCGTGTTCGTGGTGGAGCCAGAAATGGGCCAGTTCGTGAGCGATCACGAGGCGGCGCGTCCAGGGCGGCAGATCGGCGCGGAACCAGATGGTCTCGGCTTCGCCGTCGAAGACGGCGAGGGCGCCCGACAGGAGCGCGTCGCCCGGCGGCAGGGGGTGGCACCCCAAGCCGCTCCAGCGCGCGGCCGCTTCGAGCGCCGCTTCGGCGGGCGCGTCGCCGTTCTCACCGAGGACGGAGGCGCGGCATCGCCGCGCCTCCTGCCGGACCTGCCGCCAGCCCCCGGCGTCCACGGCCCGTTACTCGCCGGACAGCCAGCGCGCCCGCTGCGAAGGGGTCGCGCTGGGGTCGTCCCGGAGCGAGGCGCCGAAATCCTCCTGCTCGCCCACGTGGGGCGTGTCGTCGGAGCGGTAGCTGGCGCCCGTTGCCAGGGTCGGCGGCTGCCGGAGGTAGGCGGCCACCTCGTCCGCGGCCCGGCCCAGGGCCTCCGACAGCGCCGCCACCAGGCCGCGCGGGACCGAGGCGGGCGCGAACAGGCGCCGGTGCAGCTTCCAGAAGCACGCGACCGGCAGATCGAGCCGCGCGGCCAGCGTGTCGGCGGTGAGCCCGCGCGCCCTGGCCGCCGCCAGCAGGCTCGTCAGCGGCGCGGCAGCGGCGGTCTGCCGCGTGCGCTGCGCCGCCCGGAACACGGACAGGCCGATGTCGCGGACGCGCGCCTCGGCGCCGCCGGCATCGACCGCGGCCCCGCCCTCCCCGATCCAGCGATCGGAAGCCAGGCGCGCCAGGTCGCGAGCGGCGGCCGGGTGGCGTTGCGCCCACTCCGACAGGCTGGCGCCGGGGCCGGCCTCCAGGAACGCGATCAAAACGGCGTCCACGTCATTTTCGTACTGCATTGCGGTTTCCATTGCTATTCTCATCCCCACGCTGCCACGCCTGCAGCTTGGCCTCGGCGCGCCGCAGGTAGTTGCGTACGCTGCGGCCCGTGACCCCGAGGACGCGCGCCACCGACGGGCGCAGCGGGTCTTCGCTCTCCTCGGGCAGCCCTTCCACATAGCGGAGGTACATCGCCACCCGTTCGTTCTCGTTCAGGACCGCGAGCGCGTCGCGGTACTCGGCCATCTGCTCGGGCCCCAGGCCCGGGTCCGCGACCCGCGCGATCGGGTCTTCGCCCTCTTCGCCGTCTTCACCCCGGTCGCCCGTCTTCTGCGCCATGTCGAGGACCGCCTGCCGCTTTTCGGCCAGGTTCCACAAGCGCCGGTCCAGGCAGACCCAGAACCGGACCTCCCAGAACTCGGACGCCGGCCCGCCGTCGAACAGCGCGATCTGCAGGTCGGTGAACAGGTCACGGGCGCACTCGTCCATCTCGTCGGCGGTCATCCGCCAACGCTGGAGCTTGCGCGTCACGTGCCGGGCCACCCGCTCGACCAGCAGTTCGGCGATCCGCCAGGCCGCGTCCGCGTCGCCGCGCGCCTGGTAGGCCCGCAAACAGAACACCAGGGCCTCCTCGCGCACGAAATGCGGGTGCGAACGGTCCAGGATCCCGATGCGCTCCCGGCGCTCCCGCTCCCCGAGACCGGAAAGCTCCCGGATCTGCGCCTCGACGTCCGGCTCGCGCACATAGAGCGTGCCGTCTTTACGGGCGCGCTGGAGCGGGCACACCCGCCAGGGGTCAGAAGTCATCGGTGTCGTCGTGTTTATCATAGGGCGTACTACGCGGCAAGGGATGGACCCGGAAAGGCATGCGCCTCAGGGAATCTGTCGGCGGCGCGACGGCGGGCGCGCCACGGCGGGCGCGGGAGCGGCCAGGGCGGCGCGGTGCGCGCACTGCACCCGGTTTTTCCCGGAACGTTTGGCCTGGTACAGCGCGGCGTCGGCGAGCGGGACCAGGTGCATCGGGTCGATCGCGTCCTCGGGGAAGGAGGCGACGCCGAAACTCATCGTTTTGCGGACGGAGTCGCCATCGGGATGGCCGGGGAACTCCGCCTGCTGTATCTCGCGGCGCAGGCGCTCCGCCATCCGCTCGGCCTGCACGCGCCCCGTCTCCGGCAGCACGATGCAGAACTCTTCGCCGCCGTAGCGGGCCACGGTATCCACGGCGCGGACGCTGACGGATAAGACGCGCGCCATCAGCCGCAGCAGATCGTCGCCCTGCGGGTGGCCGTACGTGTCGTTGTAGTGCTTGAAGGAGTCCACGTCGCACATGATGACCGAGACGGGACGCTCGTACCGCTGGGCGCGCCAGACCTCCTCGGTCAGGATCTCCTGCAGGCGGCGGTGGTTGGTCAGCCCGGTCAGCCCGTCGGTGACGGCCAGCGCGCGGATGCTCTGGTGCAGGCGCACGTTGTCGATGGCGCTCGCGACGAGGTTGGCGACGGACTGCACCAGGACCAGATCGCGCGGGGCGTAGCGTCCGGGCTCCCGGTGCGCGAACAGGGCGACCCCGATGGAGCGCTCGCCGCTCACGAGCGGCGTCAACAGAAGCGACGCCGCGCGTTCCCGGGGGTTCCGGACGAAGGCGGCCTCCTCCCAGCGCGGATCCTGGCTGTCGGAGAGGATGAGGCCGCGGCGGCGCTCGGCCACGCGGCCGATCATCCCGTCCCCGAAGCCCAGCCGGGCCGGCGCGGTCCAGTCCGCGTCGGCGGGGAACGAGGCGTGCCGCTCCAGCGATTGCCCGCCGGCGTCGGCGATCCAGACGAAGGCGCGGTCGAAGGGGATCAGATCCTGGGCCGCGGTCAGCAGGTGCGCCAGCAGGCCGTCCAGGTTCTGGGCGTCGATGGTCTGCCGGCCGAGCGCCTCCATGGCCCCGACCTGCTTTCGGAGCGCGCGCAGCTCCACGCCCGCCCGGACCGCCCAGACCGCCGCCGCCATGGACAGACCGAACGCCGCGCCGCCCACGGCGATGTTCCTGTCATGCAGGGCGACCAGCAGCGCGACGAACGGCAGTCCCAGGACGAACGTCACCAACTCCCCCGCGGCCACCGTTCGGGCGTCGCCGCGCTGGGGCGAGCGGCGCAGCCCGGAGGCGAGGAGCGGCGGGAGTGTCGCCAGGCCGATGAACAGGAGCGCCGCGAGCGCCAGCGCGGGCCACATCCCCGGCTCCCACCGGTCCAGCGGCTGGGCGACGGAGAACCGGTCGAACACCCACGCCACCGGCGCCGTCGCCAGCGTGTACGTGATCTCGCGGGGCAGGTGGCGCCAGAAGTCGGGGCGGCCGAACAGCAGGGCGTGGAGCGCGTAGCCCGCGATCGAAAGGGCGCCCGCCGTCCAGGGGCCCGCCAGCAGGGCGGAAGCGAACACCACGGACGCGGTGAAGGTGATGCGCCGCTCGCGGGCCGTCGCCACCGGCAGGGCGCGCGCCAGGAACGCGAGCACGAGCAGGACGAGGTAGAAGTCTGCCGGGACGCCCGGAACCGGGTTGCGGACTGCCAGGAGCAGCCACGTCACCGCGACGGTGGCGGCGGCGACGCGGGAAAGGGCAGCGCGGGACAGCGGGAAGAGCATTCCGGATCAGCGTCTCCTGCAACGCGTGACAACGACTGGCCCATTATAGCGCAACTAGGCCCGGCTTCGCCAAGCATGCGACGCTCGGGAACGGACGCAATTTTTGAAGCGATGGGGGCGGCGGATTGTCTCAACCTTTGGGGCCGTGGGGGCGGAACACGCGGAGGCAGCGTATGGTACCATGAACTACGTACGGCGCCGCACGCTCGCTCGATCGCTCGCGCGCCCTATCACAGCAGCAAGGAGTCTCCCGCCTCTTGAACCGATTGCACCTTCCACGGCTCTCCCGCCGTGTTCTCCTGATCGCCGCGCTCGCCTTCTCGGCCGGCTGCGGGGGCGGCGGCGGAAACGACCCGTCCCCGTCCCGCGGCGCGAAATGGACGTTCCTGGTCTACCTGAACGCGGCGAACGACCTGGAAACGTACTCCATCCCGAACATGAACCAGATGGAGCGGGTCGGCTCGAACGACGATGTCAACATCGTCGTCCAGTGGAAGCGGATCCAGAGCAACCAGAGCTGGGACGAGACCGGCGAGGGGGACTGGGCGGGGACGCGCCGCTACTACGTCACGCGCGACGACAACGGCAACCAGGTCAACTCGCGCCTGCTTTCCGACGAAGGGACCCTCGACATGGGGGACCCGCAGACGCTGCGGGACTTCGTGGACTGGGGAGTTTCCAACTACCCGGCGCAGAAATACTGTCTGGTGATCTGGAACCACGGCGCGGGCTGGCGCTCTTCCCGCAACACTCCGGTCCCGGGGAGGGGCGTCTCCGAAGACGTGGAGTTCGGGACCAAGATCGACACCATCGCGCTGCCCGGCGCCATCGGCCTCGGGCAGGGGCGCAAGTGGGACGTCGTCGCCTTCGACGCGTCGCTGATGCAGATGGCCGAGGTCGCCCACGAGATCCGGGACCAGGCCCAGTACATCGTCGGGAGCGAGGAGAGCCCGCCCGGCGAGGGCTATTTCTACGACGCGTTCCTGAACCGGCTGCGGCAAAACCCGGACATGGGCGGCCGCGAGTTCGCCACGCACATCGTGCAGGACACCTTCACCTCGTACCAATCGACCGGTAAACTGGCCAGCATCACGCACTCCGCCCTGGACGCGTCGAAGGTCGGAGCGATCGCGCCCGCCGTGGACGCGCTCGGCGCCTCGCTGCTCGCGGCGGCGGGCCAGTACGGCGCCCAGATCGCCCGGGCGCGCGACTTCGACGTGGAGACGTACGCCTACCCCGAGAACGGCGACCTGATCCACTTCACCCAGCTCCTGTCCCAGAGCGTGCCGGACCCGGGGGTGCAGGCCGCGATAGGCCGGGTGCAGGGCGCCGTGCGGGACGCGTTGATCGCCAACGTGCACGGGAACGCGCACCCGAACTCCAACGGGCTCGCGATCCTCCTGACCGACCCGGCCACCTACCGCAGCATCGATGACCGGCAGTTCCGCGGCTTCGGCCAGCGCTATACGGCTCTGGCCTTCGCCCAGGCGGCCCCGAACTGGCAGGCGTTTCTGGCGCAGGGCCCGCCGTAATAACGAGGGCCGGGGCTGTCGCCCCGGCCCTCTATACCGGGCACGAAAAAGGGGGAGGCGCGATGGGCGCCTCCCCCTTTTGTCGACCGGGCTGCCTTATTTGGTGCCGGCGACCGAGTTGTTCATCGCCAGCACCATCAGGCCGATGGCCAGGGCGAGCAGGATGAACGGCAGGGCCGACTTCACGATCTTCCACACGCTCCGGTTGCGCTGCTCCAGGAACGGCTGCTGGTGCACCGCTTCCCGCTGCGGCGGGGCCGAGAAGGCTTGCGTCGTCTCACCCACCGCCGCGCCGTGCGGGGCGACCAGGGTGGCGGTGCCGCCCCCGCCGCCCGCGGCGGCCGCCGCCTCCCGCGTGGTGAGGGGCTCGCCGCCCGCCCCGTCGCCGGGCAGCGCGAGCGGCATGTCCATCGCGGGCCGGTGTCCGTTGCCGTTCCCGTTCCCGTTGGAGCCGTTCAGCGCGCCGACCGGCCCCTTCGACGTCAGCACCGGATAGTAGTGGTAGTGGTAGTGCACGGAGTCCACGTGCTCCGGGTTCATGCCGTTCAGGACCACGCCGATGATGTTGGCGCGCGCCTTGTTCAGCATGGTCTTGACGTGCAGCTCCGACCCGCGCGGCACGTTGTTGGCCCGGATGACCAGCAGCACGGCGTCCAGGAAGGACGACAGGACCGTGGCGTCCGAGAACGCGATGGCCGACGGGGTGTCGAAGATGATGAAGTCCGTGTGCGGCTTGAGCTGCTCGTGCAGCGCCTTCATCTTGGGCGAGGCCAGCAGCTCCGACGGGTTCAGCGGCAGCGGCCCCGACGGCAGCAGCAGCAGGTTGTCGATCTCGGTGGCCTTGAGCGCCTCCTCGATCTCGCACTCGTCGTTCAGCAGCGACGTCAGGCCGATGTCGTTCTTGACCTTGAAGATGTCGTGCAGTTTGGGGCGGCGCAGGTCGGCGTCCACCAGGATCACGCGCTTGCCGGCCTGGGCCATGGCGATCGCCAGGTTGCACGACGTGGTCGTCGCGCCCTGACCCGGCTTGCCGGTCGCCATCATCAGGGACTTGAACGGGCGCTCCTCGGCCGTGAACAGCAGGTCGGTGCGCAGCAGGCGGTACGCTTCCGAGACCGGCGAAAGCGGGTCCAGGTAGGTGATGCGCGGCGCGCGGGCCGGGTCCGGGAGCTGGGCCGGGATCACGCCCGAGATGGGCAGCCCGATCAGCTTCTCGACGTCGGTCGTCGACCGGATCGAGTTGTCCAGCGCGTCCATGGCCACGACCAGGGCGATGCCGAAGATCAGGGCGAGGATCGCGCCATAAGCCATCAGCGACCAGCGCGTCGCCGGGTCCGCCCCGACCAGCTTGGCGTCGGCCAGGCTGGCGATGGTGATCGTCCCCGCCTGATCGTTGACGTTCGCGTTCATGTTGAACTCGTTGATGCGCTTGTGGATCGCGTCAAGGTTCGACTGGTAGATGGCGACCGAGCGCTGCAGGTCCTGGAACTGGGCCTGCGCCAGCGGCAGCCGGCGCCGCCTGTCCTGCGCCACGGCGAGCTGTTGGCGCACCGAGGCCAGCCGCGCCTCCAGGTTCCGCAGGGCCACCTGCGACGCGCCGATCTGCGCGCGCAGCGATTCCCGCTGTGCGTTCGGGGCAGATATCGTCAGGGGGATGGATTTCAGGCGGTTGAGCTGCTCTTTCGCGGCCCGCAGCGAGGCGAGCGCCCTCTGGTACTCCGGATGCGCCTCGCCGTAGGTCGAGCTGACCTCGTTGAACCGCACCTGCGCCGCGGACACCTGTTGCTCGAACGCCTTGACCGCCGGCGCTTCGTAGGACGGAAGCACGTCCGTGCGGACCGCGGATTCCTGCGCGAACAGGTTCTGGTACACGGCCACGGTGGCGCGCGCGGCCTGGATCTGCCCCTCCAGGTTGTTGCGCTCCCCTTCCAAGCGGATCACGTCCTGGTACCCCTGGTCGGCCTCGGGGTTGAGCGGGGCGACGTCGGGGCGGTTCCGGTACGCGACCAGTTCGTTGCGCGCCGCGTTCAGCTGGTTCTGCGTCCGGTTGCGCTGGCCCTCCAGACGCAGCCGCTGCGCGCCCGAGTTCGTCCGGCTCTGGTCCGTGTAGAACTGCATGAAGGCGACGCAGATCATGTTGGCATACAGCTTGGCGGTGGCCTCGCGCGAATGGACGACACTCACCTGGACCAGGTTCACCAGTGCGCGGTCCTTTTTCGTGCTGAGCGGGCCGGCGACCGGGTCGAAGGTGACCCTTTCGCGGATGTCCCGGGCCACCTCGCTGTACGGCGCGCGGATCCCCTCCTCGGCGAACGCGCCGCGCCCGTCACGGGCACGCGCCAGTCGCTCCGCGGTCTGCCGGTGGAGCTCCTGCGTCTGGCGCTTGGTCTGCTGCCGGGCCTCCGCCTCGGTCATCCGCCCCTCTTCGACCGCCCGCTCCATCCGGTTGCGGATGACGGCGTCGCCCTGCGCGAAATAGCCGTTGTCCTCCAGGATGTCCTGGATGCGGACGGTGCGGTCCTTTTCGGGGAGCTTGAGCAGGGTGGCGGCGATCTGATGCACGTCGTTGCTGGTGCGCAGGAGCATGATCAGGCCGGAAATGCGCTCGGCCAGCTGGCCCTCCGCGGCCGCGCCGCCCGCCGTCGAAACGCCGACCGCATCGCCCCCGGTGCGCTCCTGCGCCCGGATCATCGCGTCGGCGCGGAACATCTTTTTCTGCGCCTGGAGCGTGGCCCCGATGAAGATCACCGTGGCCGCGATCAGCACGATGGCCGTGATCAGCCAGCGTTTGGCGTAGATCAGGCGGTATAGTCTCCAGAATTCCATGTGCGATTTCTTCTCCTGCACCCGGGCTGTCCGAGGTCGGATGGACAGATTACTTTGTTAGGCAGTGCGTTACGCGGTTCTGGCTGCCATTATATCGGAAGTGCGCTCGAAAACGCCACTTCCGGACCGCCTTGACCTGCGACATCGACAGGGGGTTTGAATTCGACGCTTCGGACGGGCACGGCCTCGTCTCCCGGTCGCACAAGCGAAGGAGCGCCTCGCCAGGCGCGCGACGCATCCCCGATGGTACCCATAACTTCACCAGGCGAAACCTCTCATCCACTCACCGCGCGCAGCACGGCCGGCTTCGCCGCGACCCCCTGGCGCACCGCCGCGGGCAGTGCGTCGGCCTCGATCCGGTGGGCTCCCGGGTCGGAAAGCACCGCCGCGTGGGCGAGGGCGTTCTGCAGTTCGCGGATGTTGCCGGGCCAATCGTGGGCCTCCAGCAGGCGCAGCGCCTCGGGGGCGATCCCTCCGGGGAACGCGCGCTCGTTCTCCCCCGCGGCCAGCGCCAGGAAGTGCTCGGCGAGCGGGCGGATGTCTTCCCGGCGCTCGCGCAGCGGCGGCAGCGCGACGGGCACGACGTTGAGCCGGTAGTACAGGTCCGCACGAAACGTGCCTTCCTGCACGGCCTGCCACAAATCCCGGTTGGTGGCCGCCACCACGCGCACGTCCACCTTGATCGTCTTGACGCCGCCGATGCGCGCGATCTCGCGCTCCTGGAGCGCGCGAAGCAGCTTGACCTGGGTGATGTGCGGGATGTCCCCGATCTCGTCGAGGAACAGCGTCCCGCCGTGGGCCAGTTCGAAGCGGCCGGGCTTGGCGGCGAGCGCTCCCGTGAAGGCGCTCTTCTCGTGGCCGAAGAGTTCCGATTCCAGCAGGGTGTCCGGCAGCGCGGCGCACGAGACGGCGACGAACGGCCCGCGCTTTCGCGGCGACGCGTTGTGCAGCAGGCGCGCCGCCACCTCCTTGCCGGTCCCGGACTCGCCCAGCAGCAAGACCGTCACCCGCGAGGCCGCCGCCCGCAGCAGGTGCTCCTTCATGCGCTCGGTCGCCGGCGCCCCCCCGACCAGATCGCGCCCGACGCCCGCGGCGTCGGTCCGGCCGCCGCTCCGGCCGGCCGCGACGCCCGCCGCCGCCGCCGCGCCGGGAGCGGGCGCCGGGGACTCCGCGTCCGGGGCCTCGAAGGCGCGCTTGACCGTCGCACGCACCTGCTCGACGTCGAAGGGCTTCGTGATAAAGTCGAAGGCGCCTAGACGCATCGCGTCCACGGCCGAACGGACGGTCCCGTGCCCGGAAATCAGCAGCGCCCGCACGTTGGGGTGGTTGCCGCGCACGGCCGACAGCACCTCCAGCCCGCTCATGTCGGGCATCAGGAAGTCGGTCACCAGCAGGTCGACCGGCTGCTCCTTGGCCATGCGCACGGCCTCGCGCCCGCCGCTGGCGACCAGCACGTTGTAGCCGTCGCGCTGGAGCACGGCCCCCAGCACGCGCCGAAGGTTAGGCTCATCGTCCACCACAAGTATGGTCGGTCCCGTGGCCGCCACCGGTTCCGCTTCCGCTTCAGACATAGGTTGTCTCCTCTAAGCCCTCGCCCCGGGCAGGCGGATCGTGAACAGCGCGCCGCCGCCGGGGGCGTCGCCGACCGAAATGTCGCCGCCGTGGGCTTCCACCATCTGGCGCACCTGCGCCAGCCCGAGGCCCGTGCCCTTCGCTTTCGTCGTGAAGAAAGGTTCCCACAGGCGGTCGCGGATCGCCTCCGGCACCCCGGTCCCGCTGTCGGTCACCGCCAGCGCGTACCCCGGGACGCCGCCGTCCGGGCGGTCGCCGGACGGCTGGACCGAGACCGACAGGCGGCCGCCCTGTGACATCGCCTGCGCCCCGTTCAGCAGCAGGTTGCGTAAGGCGCGGCCCAGTTGCGCGGAGTCTCCGTCGATCCACGCGGGCGCGGCGTACGATTCCTGGATCGATATGTCCTGCGCGTCGAGTTCGGCCCGCAGGAAATCCACCTCGTTGCGCGCCACGGCCACCAGATCGCACCGCTCGGGCCGCGGCGGCGACGGGCGTGCGAACTCCAGCAGGTCCGTGGTCATGCGGCTCAACCCGTTGACCTCTTCGACCACGATGGACAGGAAATCGCGGACGGTGCTGTCTTCGCCCTCGGCGCCGCATTCCGTCAGCAGGAACTGTGCCGCCCCCTTGATCGAGCAGAGCGGGTTGCGCAGTTCGTGGGCCACGGTCGCCGCGAGCTGTCCCAGCGCGGCCAGACCGGCCGTGCGCGCCATCTCGCGCTCCATGGCGGCCGCATCCCGCCCCGCCTGCTCCAGTTCCGCGAACAGGCGCGCGTTCTCCAGCGCCACGGAGACGTGCCCCGCGAACCGCTGGAGCGTGGCGGTCATCTCCGAAAGGAACAGCTCGTTGCCCGCGCTGATGTCGGCGAGGACGATGGCGGCGCACGCGCCGCGCACCAGCAGCGGCGCGACCACACCCGCCTTCACGCCCAGATCCCCGAAAAACCGGGCCGCCTCGGGCTGCTCCGCCGCCACCTCTGCCACCAGGCGCGCCCGCTTGATGTCGCGCAGTCCGTCCGGCAGCCACAGCGCCTGACCACCGCCGCCGCCACCGACGTGCGCGCCCCGGGCGAAGCCGCGTCCGGCGACGAGGTCCCAGTCGTCGCCTTCCCGGGGACGCCGCCAGACCTGACAGCGCTCGAAACCGATGACTTCCTGCACCCCTTCGGCCAGGTTCTGCAGCAGCGCCTCCTCGGGCAGCTGCGCGCGGATCGCCTCGGCGACCTGCCCCAGCGCGGCCAATTCCTGCTCCCGCCGCGCCCGGTCTGCGCCCACCCGCACCTGCGCGATCACCGAGCCCGCCTGCGCGGCGAACAGCGAAAACACGCGCAGATCGCCGTCGGTGAACCGCTCCGCCGGCCGCAGCCGCGACAGGCACAGCACGCCCAGGACCCCGCCGTCGGCGGCCAGCATCGGCGCGCACAGGGCGCTCTCGACCTCGGGCCGCGTCTCCACGGCGTCGCCGCCGGCGCTTTCGGTGAGCAGGGGGTGCGTCGACGGGTCGCTGTTCAGGAGCACCGGCTGCCCCGTCGCCGCCACGCGCCCGGCGATGCGCTCGCCCACGAGCAGTTTGACCGAGCCGGCCACGTCCTGCGCCAGCCCGACCGAGGCCGCCACCGTCATCGTGTCCCCGCCGCGCTCCCGCAGGAGCAGCGAGCAGGTGTGCGCGTCCATGGCCGCCGTCGCGCGCTCGGCGAGCATCTGCAGCAGCTTGTCGACGGCCGTGTACGGGACGGCGCGCCACAGCTCGTACAGCGCCGCGAGCTGCCGCTCGCGGCGCTCTTCTCCGGGGATTGGTGAAAGCTCTGTCATGACGAAACGTGTGTTACTCATACGTATTATGGCGTGCCGTCCCGTCCGGCACAGGTTTGTTATCGGGCGCCGCCGATTTGCCGCCCCGCCCCTGCGGGGTTATAATGGAGCGGCAGCAACTTTCATGCCCGAAGGAATGCCGGTCTTGGGAATCGAGGGGGGCGACGGCGGCGCGGCGGTCGCCCGGCAGTACGGGGACGTGGCGCCCATCTACGACACGCTGATGTCGGGCGTCCCGCACCGGGCGTGGCTGGAGCGCATCGAGCGGGCCGCCCGGGAGCGCGGCAGAGTGCCCCGCTCCGCCCTCGACGTCGCCTGCGGGACCGGCATCGTCACGGAGCTGCTCGCCGCGCGCGGGTACAGCCCGGTCTGGGGCGTCGACCTTTCCGCCCGGATGGTGACCATCGCCCGGACCAAGGCCCTCGCGCGGAACCTGCCGATCACCTACCGGGAACAGGACGCCGCCGCGCTGGACCTGGAAGGCCACGCCTTCGACCTGGTCGTCAGCCTGTTCGACTCGCTCAACTACGTCACCGACCCGGCCGCGCTCCGGTCGGCCTTCCGGCGCGTCTTCCTCCACACGGCGCCCGGCGGCCTGTTCGCCTTCGACCTGAACTCCCTCTACGCGCTGGCCAACGACCTGTTCAGCCAGAGCGGCACGGACGGCCCGATCCGCCACGTGTGGCACGCCCACTGGGATCGCGAGAACCGGCTGTGCCGCGTCGAAATGTCGTTCTGGGTCCGCGACGAAGCGACCGGCGAGACCCGCCACTTCACCGAGACGCACGTCCAGCGCGCCTACACCGTCCCCGAAATCACCGAATGGCTCACCACAAGCGGATTCACGCGCATCGAAGTCTTTTCCGGCTACGGCAACCGCCCGCCCGGCCCGCGTTCCGACCGGCTCCTGTTCGTCGCGGAGCGGGCGGCGTGACGTACCCCTCCCCCGGGTACCCGCGGAGCGGGTGGCGGGGGGAGGGGTGGGCCGCTGTGCTCCTCGTCCTCCTCGCCCTGCTCCTTGCCGGCTGCCCGCAACAAGACGCCGGGGAGGCGCCCGCGGCGCCTCCCCGTGACGTGGATCGGAGCGCGGGCGCGTTCACCGAGACCGACCCGTGGATACTCACCACGACCGATCGGAACGCGGCGCGCGGCAATCACGGCATCTTCCTGGGCAACGGGCGCCTCGGCGCGACCTTCGGGCCGGACGGCGGGGCGGGTCCCGATTCGGTCTGCTACGTCGCAGGTGTCTATACGGACGAGGAACGTATCGCGCCGGCCCCACGCTGGAACCGGCTCGAACTGCCTGCCGAACTGACGGCCGGGCCGTACGCGCAGACGCTCGACATGAAGCGGGGCATTCTGGTGACGAAGATGGGCCGGGTGACGGTGACGGCGTTCGTATCCCCGGGCTACGGCGTCATCCACGTCGAGGGTGCACCGCTCCCCCCCCTTCCGGCCCTGGAAACGCCGGGGGCCTGGGTCCGGGTGCCCCTGCCGGCGGCCGACGCCGAGCGGCGCAGCCTGTACGAGCTCCGGGAC
The DNA here is from genome assembly GCA_902805585.1 of uncultured Armatimonadota bacterium. Lineage (GTDB taxonomy): Bacteria > Armatimonadota > Armatimonadia > Armatimonadales > Armatimonadaceae > CADCTO01. The sequence continues at coordinate 18,819 of CADCTO010000249.1, forward strand.
CGGTCAGACCCCCTGGCGCTGAGCGTCGAGCAGGAACCGGCTCCGTTCGACAAGGGATGGACACGCTCTATCCGTCTCCTGCCTCGCAGCGCCTTGAAGTCCGCCGAGCCCGTCCGGTTCGATTACCTGCGCGAGCTGGAGCGTCACACCACACTCTGGGCGCAGCGGTGGAAGTCGGACATTATCATCGAGGGCGACCCGGAGGCGCAGCAGCTCGTCCATTCGCTGATGTTCAACCTGCTGTCGTCGGTGCGGCCCGGCGCCGCGGACTCGATCCCGCCCGAGACGTGGGCCGGCGACTTCTACAAAGGGCACATCTTCTGGGACGCCGAGGTGTGGATGTTCCCCGCCCTGCTCGCGCAGCACCCGGACCTGGCCCGGAGCGTCCTGGACTACCGCTACAACCGCCTGCCGGAAGCGCGGCGGCGCGCCAGGGCGGCCGGCTACGCGGGCGCGGACTTCCCGTGGGAAAGCGCCCAGTCGGGCCGTGAGACCGTGGGGGGCGCGTTCAGCAAGGGGCGGCACGTCACGGCGGGCGTCGGCTGGGCGCACTGGCAGTACTGGCTGGCGACGCAGGACAAGGTCTGGCTGGCCCAGCGTGGCTGGCCCGTCCTGAGCGCGGTCGCGGATTTCTGGGCGTCGCGGGCGAAGCAGAACCCGCAGACCGGCACGTTCGACGTGCGGGACGTGACGGGCCCGGACGAAAACCGGGGCGCCGTGGACAACAACACGTATACCAACGCCCTGGCGCGCTACTGCCTGCGGGCGGCCGGCGAGGCGGCGAAGGTGCTCGGCAAGCCGGCGAATCCGCGCTGGGCCGGGGTAGCGAAACGCATCACCCTGCCCTTCGACAAGGCCAACCACCGCTACCTCGCGCGAGCCGGGGACGAAGGCGAAAAGACCAAGCAGGCCGACGGCGAACTGCTCCTGTACCCGGCCCGCCTGCCGATGGACGACAGGACCGCCCGGGCCACGTTCGACTTCCACGCCGAACGACCGATCAAGAACGGTCCCGCGATGACCGCCTCGATCCATGCCCTGATCGCGGCCCGGCTGGGCCGCGCCCAGGAGGCCGAGCGCTCGTTCCGCGACGCGTACCGCCCGTTCGTGCGCGGGCCGTTCCTCCAGTTCTCCGAGAAGCGGAGCCTGGACCGCTGCTACTTCGCCACGGGCGCGGGCGGCGTGCTCCAGAGCGTCCTCTACGGCTTCGGCGGGCTGGACTGGGACGCCTGGGATGAGAACAAAATGCCCGTAATCAAACCGACGCTGCCGCCCGGCTGGAAGAAGCTGACCATCACCGGCATCCGGCGCGGCCCGGCGACCTATACGCTGACCGCAACGCCGGACGGGGGGACGCTGCGACCGCAGAAGGGGCCGTGACCTATCCCCCCGTCCCCCTTCCCTGACAAGCCGCTCCGCGGAGGGAAGGGGGACGGGGGGATAGGTAAAACGAGAGCGGGCGGGGCCACGTGGCCCCGCCCGCTCTCGTTTCGAAAAGAGGCGCCTACTTCTGGGCGGCGTCCGCCGTCTCCTCGGGCCGGTCGTAGTAGCCCAGCTCGGCGAGCAGGTCCGTCGGGTCGGTGTCCAGGAAATCGGACACCGCGCGCACCCATTCGGCGGAAGGCGTTTCGGCGTCCGCGCTGCTGTTCGTCACTTCTGTCTCGGTCTTCATCGGCGTGTTCCTGTTGTTTCGATGCATACCGCGTCATCGCGCGGCCCCGCAACGTTGGTTTGAGGCTGCCCCCACCGCTGCAACGACCTGCAAGGAGGCAAACCTTGGCATTCTACCACAGCAGTCGGGCGAATTCAATCGCCCGCGGGACCCGCGCCGGAACTATTTTCGGGGCGCGGAGCGCCCGAGGGGATGCCGGTCTGGAGCAGGTGCAGGAAGGCCTGCAACGCGGTCGAGAGGTACTTGTCGCGGCGGCGCACGAGCGCGATGCGCCGGTGGGCGCGCGGCACGTCGGCCAGTCGCAGCGCGTGCA
>CADCTO010000250.1 GCA_902805585.1 uncultured Armatimonadota bacterium
GAAGCCCATCTCGGCGAGCTTCGGGTTGCCGACCATCAGGTCGCGTGCGATGAGCGCCATCTTGACCGAGCGCTGCCAGTCCTGGTCCTTCTGCTGCCGCGTGCGCTGCTTTTCCGTCGGGTTGGGGTCCATCCCCTCGGGGCAGTTGTCGCGCACCCAGGCGAGCGCCCGCTCGTACTCGTCGCGGTCGTAGATCTCGCGGTCCATGCGGCGCACAAACTCGGTCATGTCCACCTGTTCGACCCGCATGCCGAAATAGTCCTGGAACAGGTCGTGGTCGACGATAGAGCCGGCGATGCCCATCGAGATGCCGCCCATCGCCAGGTACGCCGTGCCCCGCATCGCGGCGACGGCAAGCCCGGCGCGCCCGAACTGGAGGATCTTCGCCTGCACGTCCTCGGGGATGGTCAGGTCCCCGGAGTCCTGAACCTCGCGGCCGTAGATGCCGAAGGCGGGTTCGCCCTTCTGCGTGTGGCCGGCGAGCGCGGCGGCAAGATAGACCGCCCCGGGCCGTTCGGTCCCGTTGAAGCCCCAGATCGCCTTGGGGATGCCGGGCGTCAGGTCGATGGTCTCGGTCCCGTAGCACCAGCACGGCGTCACGGTCAGGCTGACGCCCACGCCCTCCCGCGCGAACTTCTCGGCGCAGTCCGCGGCCTCGGCGAACCCGCCGATACACGTGTCGGCGATGACCACCTCGATGGGCAGCCCGGACGCGTGGCGCAGGTTCCGGCGCAGCAGGTCCGCCGTCGCCTCGGCCATCGCCATCGTCTGCCCTTCGAGCGACTCGCGCACGCCGCCGTAGCGCCCGTCAATCGTGGGCCGGATGCCTATTTTGGGCAGTGCGCCCCGCAGCCGGTTCGTGGGAGAAGTCATCGCCAGATTGGTGTTCGCCATCGATCAAGTCCTCATGCCGTCGTAAAGTAAGTGGAGTGTCCCTGCAATGTTCACCGGCCATACCCGCAGACCCTTTTCGCGCAGGAGCGCGTCGGCCCGGGCCCTGTCTTCGCTCTGCAGCGGCGGCGCCTTGTTCTGGCATGCCGCAGCATCATAGGATTGGCGGCGGTTCAAGTCGTTTGAGCAGGGACGGCCGGGCGCGTTTCCAATCCGCGGCGGATGATCGCCAGCGTCTCCTCGCGCTCGGGTCCGGTCAGTGGCAGGCGGGGGGCGCGGACCCACTCCGACCCGAGGCCGCACTCCTGGACAGCGAGCTTGATCTTCTGGACGAACTTGGCGCCGATGTCGAGGTGCAGGAGGGGCGTGTACCAGCGGTAGATCTCGCGCGCCCGCTCCCACTGGCCGCTCGTGGCCAGGTCCCACAGGTGCTGGTTCTCGCGCGGGAATGCGAGACCGACGCCCGCGATCCAGCCCTGCGCGCCGAGCAGAACGCTTTCGAGGATCAAATCGTCCACGCCGCCGAAGATCACGTAGCGGTCCCCCACCGTGTTGATGAGGTCGGTGATGCGGCGCACGTCGCCGGAGGACTCTTTGATCGCGACCAGAGTCTCCTCGTCGGCCAGTTCGGCGAACATCTCGGGCGTGATGTCGCTGCCGTAGGAGAGGGGGTTGTTGTAGACGATGATGGGCAGGCCGCTGGCGCGGGCGACGGCGCGGAAGTGGGCGAGGGTTTCGCGCGCGTCTCCCTTGTAGACCATGGCGGGCAGGAGCATCAGGCCGTCGGCGCCCAGGCGCTCCATGTCGCGGGCGTAGCGGCAGGCCACCGCCGAACTGTTCTCGGCGACGCCGCTGAGCACGGGGACGCGCCCGCCCACGGTCCGGACGGCCGCCTCCATGACGCGCCGCTTCTCCTCCGGCTCCAGCGCCTGGTTCTCGCCGAGCGAGCCGAGCAGGACGAGCCCGCTCACGCCGGATTCGATCAGGACCTCGATGTGACGCGCGGTGGCGTCCAGGTCGAGGCTCTGGTCCTCGCTGAGCTGCGTGGTAACGGCGGGGAAAACGCCCTTCCAGTCGGTCTTCACTTGTCCTCTTTCTTCGGCGGCGACGCCGCCTGCCGGGCTTCGTACTCACGGTACCACTTCACCAGTTCCGGGTCCCAGGCGAAGCGCGGCGCGCTCGCCGGAACGTACCCTTTGAGGTGCGCCGGGTCCGTGCGGCGCGCGGGACGCTGGTAGCGCCAGTCCCCCACGCGGAAGACCGATTTGATGAGGTCCGCCAGCCCGGGGTCGTAGGCGATCAGCTCTTCGCGCGTATCGACGTGGTTGTGCACGGCGTCCGACTGCCGGTTGCAGTCGAACCAGGATTGGACGCCTTCGGCCCAGTACTCGTTGGGATTGGTGGCGGCGTAGGTGTTCTTCCACAGCCCCGTCTCGCGGGCGTGGTCGTAGGCGCGGCGCAGTTTGTCGGCGAACTGGGGATCGATCGTCCGCAGGCCCATCTCGTCCATGGCGTGAGCGAACTCGTGGATCAGGATGTTTTCCGTCGCATACGGGTCGCCGGGATAGCCGAGCAGATTCTCTTCGCCGCAGCTCACGGCAGGGCGGTGGCGCGTGGCCCCGAGCCCGCGGGCGCGCCGGTCCCAGAACCTGGCCGGGGTCAGGTCGGCGTGCTCCGGGATCGCCGTCGTCATCTCGGTCGGGGCCATGACCGTGAAGCGGACCTTGTTGCGCACGAGGGCGTCGCGGATGTCGTCGCGCCCCGTCAGCATGCGGCCGATAAGGTACGCCGCCTCCCGCAGCGCGAAGTCCGAGACCTTTTCCGAACCCAGGACCGGCAGGCCGCCGACGCTGACGTGCTTGCGGTAGAACGGGCTCAGTTGCAGGCGTTCGACGAGCGCGGGCGGCGGCGCGGCGACGGTCATCTCGTCGCCGGCGGCGACGGCCGTGCCTCCGCCCATCAGAACCAGGAGCGTCAGCAGCGTGATCGCCTTCATCGGGTTACGCCACCTCCAGCGGCGGGAGTTTCTGGAGCAGGCCGTCTTCGCGCATCACTGCTTCCACGGCATCGAGTTCCAGCGGCGCCGCGTTTGTGAGCACTTCGACGCCGGTCTCGGTCACGGCCACGGTATCTTCGACGCGGATATACAGGCGCTCCTCCGGGACCCACATCTGCGGGTCGAGCGCGAAGACGAGGCCGGGCTCCATCGGGCGGTCGAGGTAGTTCCCGACGTCGTGCACGGCCATGCCGACGGGGTGCGACAGGTGGCCTTTGAAGTCCAGCAGGCGGCGCGCAGCCTGTTCATAGATGGGCTTGGAGAACGGAGTGCGTTCGATGACGGGGCGCATGTCGTCCGCTGCCTCGGCCAGGACCTGGCCCGGGAGGGCGCCCGGACGAATGCGCCGCAGCAGCGCCTTATGGTACTCGACGACCAGGCCGTACAGCTCGCGCTGGAGGGGGCTGTAGCGCCCGCTCACCGGCCACATGCGGCCGATGTCGCTGGTGTAGTTGTGGACGTCGGGCGCGACGTCCATGAGCACGAGTTCGCCGTCGCGCAGCGGGCTGTCGTTGCGGAAGTAGTGGCTGTACCAGATGTTCTCGCCGCAGGCGATGATGGGCCGGTACGCGTACCCGCGCGCGCCGTTGACGCTGTACAGGTAGTCGGCGACGGCGCCCACTTGGTACTCGAACAAACCCGCCCGGGTGGACCGCATCGCCTCGGCGACGGCGAGAGCGCAGAGCCGACCCGCGCGCCGCATCACCTCGATTTCGCGCGGGCTCTTGGTGATGCGCATCTCGTCCAGGATCGGCGTCAGGTCGCGCACCTCGACGCCCGGACGCCGCTCGCGCAGCCGCTCGGCTAGTCGCTCCTCCCGGCCGGGCGCCGCGTCCCAGGGGTCGGCGGCGACGGCTTTGGCGGAGCGCAACAACTCGTCGCGCGAGGCGAGCCGTCCCTCGGCGGGACTGTGCGGCGTGTAGACGGCAGCAGCGTCGTCCCGTAGTCGCCCTCCTAACTCCTCCAGCCCGAACACGGCGTCGATGCCGGTCTGCGTGCGTATCTCGTCGGCGTCCTCGGCGGAAAGCACGTCGCCCTCGCTGCCCGCGTGCGGGTCGCGGTGCGGCAGGAACAGCGTCGTGGTCCGGGCGCCGCCGTCGAGCAGCAGATACGCCTGCGGGACCTCGATTCCGCAGAGATAGAAGCACTCGTTGGTCTGGCGGAAGACCTCGAAGCCGCGCACCGGCCCGGCGCCCTGGACGAGCGCCTGCGCCCCGGCTCCGATGCGATCCAAGACCCGGGCGCGCCGCGCGGCGAACTCTTCGGCCGGGAACGCTTCGCTCAACACCCTCATTCGCTCGTGTCCTTTCCCGCCGGCGCGTTGCGGTCCGGCGGCGTGACGCCGAGCAGGTGGCGCACGAAGAAATCCTGCAGCCGGCGTTTTCCGTAGGGCGACCCGGAAACCCCGTGCCCCGCGCCTGGCACGACGAGAAGTTCAAAGTCCTTGTCGGCCCGTATCAAGGCGTCCACGACCTGCATCGTGCTGGCCGGGTCGACGTTGTTGTCCAGTTCGCCCACCATGAGCAGGAGGTCCCCGGTCAGTCTCGGCGCCAGCGTCACGTTCGACTGCTCCGCGTAGTGCGGGCCGACGGGCCAGCCCATCCATTGCTCGTTCCACCACAGCTTGTCCATGCGGTTGTCGTGGCAGCCGCAGTCGGCGACGCCGGCCTTGTAGAAGTCCCCGTGCAGCAACAGACCGCCCAGCGCGCTCTGGCCGCCGGCCGACGTCCCGTAGATGCCGACGCGCGTGGTGTCCAGGTACGGGTACTTCGCCGCAGCGGCCTTGATCCAGGCGATGCGGTCGGGAAAACCGGCGTCCGCCAGGTTCTTCCAGGCCACGTCGTGGAAGGCTTTGGAGCGGTGGTTGGTCCCCATGCCGTCACACTGGACGACGATGAAGCCGAGTTCGGCGAGCGTCTGCATGCCGTGGAGGGGCGCGAACGCCTTGGGCGTGAACGCGCTTTGCGGCCCGGCGTAGATGTTCTCGATCACGGGGTACCGGCGGGCCGGGTCGAAGTTCGTCGGGCGACAGAGGACCCCATAGATGTCGGTCTTGCCGTCGCGCCCCTTGGCTACAAACCGCTCCGGGTACTTCCAGCCGGTGGCGAGCAGCGCCGAGGCGTCGCCGCGCTCCAGTTCGACCACCTTCTTCCCATCGGATGCCCGTCGCAGTTCGGTCACCGGCGGCAGATCGACGCGGGAATACGTGTCCACGAAGAACTGCCGGTCGGGCGAGAAGGTGACCTTGTGGGTGCCGTCGCCTTCCGTGAGCACCGTCAGGCCCGTGCCGTTGAGGTTCACGCGGCAGTGGTGGACGTAGTAGGGGTCCTGGCCCGGCCGGATGCCGCCCGCGCGGAACCATACCTGCCGCCTCTCCTCGTCCACGCGATCCACGCCGCGCACCACCCACTGCCCTTTCGTGATCCGGTTCTTGACGCTGCCCGTCGCCGTGTCATAAAGGTAGAGGTGGTTCCAGCCGTCCCGCTCCGACATCCAGACCGCCTCGCGCGTCTTGTCCAGGCGGTGCAGGAAGACTTTATTGGTCCAGTCGATGAAGGTCTTCGCCTGCTCGTCGATGGCCGCAGTCGCCGCGCCGGTGTCCGCGTCCACGGCAATCAGGCGCATCACCTGGTGCCCGCGCCGGTTGTACAGGAACGTGAACCGCCTGCCGTCGGGCTCCCACTCGACGTCTCCGATCGACCAGGGGTCTGGTATCAGGTCGCTGCCGACGGGGACGGATCGCCTCGTCGCGACGTCGAACAGGTACGGCCGGGGGTGCGCGATGCGGTCGCCGGGTTTGAGGTAGTCGTACGTCCGCAGTCTGGGCTGGACCTGATCGCGCGGAGCGGACTCGACCAGCGTGAGTTTGTGCTCCTGGGCCGGGATCGTCTTGAACAGCATGAACTTTCGGCTGTCGGGCGACCAGCGGGGCGGCCCTGTGTAGGCATCCGAGGCCGTGCCGTCCTGCGTCAGCGGCGTCTCCGTTCCCGTGGCCGTTTCGTGCAGGAACACGTTGCGGTTGCGGACGAGGACGCGCCATTTCCCGTCGGGCGAGGCGCCGGCGGCCGCAGCCCGTGGACCGCGCGCTCCCGATCCGGACGGTCTGTCGCCGCGGGGCGTGACCCCGCCGATGACCGCCCGCGCGGACCCGCTCTGCGCTACGAAGGCCACTAACGGAGTGCCGTCCATGTGCGTCACCAACCAGGCATGCCCGGCGAAGGTGTGCTGCGGCCTGGTCTCCCCCGCCCGGAGCGTCCCGTACGCGTGCCGCTGCCCCTCCGGGTCGATCCAGAACAGCGAAACGTCGGCGTCTGTCTTGTTGTGGAACGTCAGGTCGGCCTCTTCGCCGCCACCGCGTGAGCCCGGGACCGCCTGCGGCCGGAGCGGCCGTGCCAGCCCCAGCGGCTCGTCATGGGGGCTCAGGTCGTACGTCTGACGGTTCAGCGCGAACGTCCTGTCCTCGACCTGGAGGAGCATCGTCCCCGGTCTATCCTGGGCGAACGCGATACGCTCGACCGGCAACGCCGCGGCGGCGACCGGCTTTCCGAGCGCCCTGGTGAGCGCGTTCGCAAGCCGGACGTGATCGAAGGCGGGCCCCTTCGATGCGGTCGTGGGGTCGACCAGGATGAACTCGCGGCGTCCTTCGGTCAGGTCGTTGCGGTACCAGAACCGACTGCCGTTCCCGATCCAGTTCGGTTCCACGGACGCACGAACCACCTTTCCCTGGACCGTCTTCCCCAACGCGTTCGCGCGGGCGTAGTCCGCCGCGGTGCCCTGGGCCATCACGCCAGGCCCCACGGACAGGGGGAGACACAGGGCGGCCAGAAGCGACTTGTTCAACCGGGCGTTGTTCCTTTCCGGTTCCGCGGCGGGTGCAACGGGCTGTACGGTGAGGCTCCGCGTGGAGCGGCGAGGAGAATCTGGGTATACATGGATAGGCGACCGAGCAACAGGATGACGTCCCCGCTACGCGGCGGGGGCAGTTGGGAGACGGACCGATGGTGTGCCATTGTAACAGATTATTGCGCCGGGGCGCGAGTGTCGGAGTGACCGTTGGGACGTTCCTTGCGTTCGGCGGGATGGTGCGGGCAGAGCAGCCAGTGCCGGCGGCTCCGGCCGCGCCGGCAACGCCACCACCACAGGCGGCGCCGGCACAACCGCCCGCAGCCACACCCGCGCCGGCCGCGGCTCCAGTCAGCCCGGCTCCAGATATGAGCCGGGGGGCCTTGTACGGGAAGGTCGTCGACACGACCACCGGGAAGCCGGTGGCGGACGCGACCGTGGCGCTGGTCGACAAGGGCGGCAAGGTGGTCGCCTGGTCCAAGACCGACGCCCAGGGGCAGTACGCCATCGCGGCGGACAGCCTGAAGGTGTTACGGCTTCAGCCTTCGCGCCGGCGCGGGCTGCTCGCGCAGATCGCGGGCGGCGTCGGCAAGGTCGTGTCCTTGCCGGTGAAGGCCGTCGGCGCGGCGGTGGAAGGTGCCAAAGAGGTGGCGAAGTCGGTGGACCCGATCAAAACGGCAAAGGCGGCGGCCGTGTCCGCGGCGACCGGCAACCCGGTTCCCATCGCCTCGCAGGTGGTCGGTACGACGGTGGGTGCGGTCGATCAGGCCGAACGGGCGGCGCGGGAAAACGCCGCCCGCACCGTGCTCGGCGAGCGCCAGGCGCAGCCCAAGGAGAAGCGGGAAGAGCTCGTCCCCGGGGAAATCATGATCGCCGTGAGCGCAGGCAGTTACAAGGAGGCCCGGGGCAAGGCCGGGGCCTACTGGCTGGAGCCCGCGGCCGAGCCGAAGGACCCGAAGGCCAAGCCCGAAATCGGGCCGCGGGCCTGGATGGAGACCGTCAAGCTCGCGCCCGCCGCCAGCGACAAGAAGTCCGAGATCGAGAACGCGGCGGTCCTGCTCGCGGAGCCGCGCATGGATCCCGCCCTCGCCCCGGCCGGCGCGACGCTGAAACTGAGTACGAAGCTCCAGACGCCGGGGGGGCTGCCGCTCAAGGTGCGCGTCTTCGCCCGCGAGGACAAGAAGCGTACGGTCGTGGAGCTGAAGCCGCAGGCGGACAACGTCTTCGCGGGCGACCTGCCGCTCGACCCCAAGACGCCCGCCGGCGAGACGACGGTCACCATCGTCGCGCTGCGCGCCGAACCGCTTGAGGTGAACCTGAAGGGGAACAAGGCCGACCCGCTGCTGGATTTCGCGCAGCGTCTGGACGATCTGGACCCGGATAAGGCGTACGAGTTCGACCCGCGGATCATGGCGAGCGAGAACCGACTGGACGTGAAATTGACGGTCC
>CADCTO010000251.1 GCA_902805585.1 uncultured Armatimonadota bacterium
GTGCCGCTGATCGTCCGCGTCCCGGGCGTCGCGCCGCGCCGCATCCAGACCCCGGTCTGCCAGGTAGACCTCCTACCCACGCTCATGGAAGCGCTGGGCTACGACGCGCCGGGCAACGTGCAGGGCGAGTCGCTCCTCCCACTGCTGCAAGACGGAGACGGCGCGCGAGGTCGGCCCGAGGAGGCCGAGGTGGTGTTCGAGTGGAGCGGGGCGCGAGACGGCGTTGGCGCCGACGGCCACACCTACGACCCCGAGGTCGCCGGCCGCGCCGGCGCGCCACAGCGCACGATTCGGCGCGGCCAGTGGAAGCTGACCGTCGACGTCGCCGGCGAACACGAGCTCTACGACCTTGAGACTGACCCCCTCGAGAAACACAACCTCCTCTGGAGCGACCGCCTCAGCCAGGACCCCGGAGCCCAGGATGCCGTCCCCGTCCTATGGGAACGCCTCCGCGCCTGGCAGCAGCGCACGTCAGACCAGCTTGAGCTGCCCAAGCCCAAGCCCTGGCGTCGATAACCCCACGCGCGCCACCCCCTCGCACCGTCTGTGTCTCACACCGCCCCTGAGGTGTCCCTGCGCGAAGCGGCTCACGGGTCTCTACTCCTACACGGGGCAAAGCACCCGGCGACGCCGGCCGCCCAACGCCACGCGCGTGGCGTTGGGCGGCCGCTCGCGTGAACCCCGCGTGGCATTCACCGGCAGGTACAGTCGCCCAATGAGCGATCCCACGCTTGCTCCCGCCTCGCCTGTCTTGCCTGCCCCGACTAGTGGGACCACCGGGCACCACTGGTGGGAGCGCCCGCTGCGCATCATCCAGCTCAACCTCATCGTCCGGGATGCCGGGCGCGATGGCGCCCAGATGGCGCGCCGTGCCTACCAATACGGCGCCAACGCGCTCCTGATCAACGCCGGCGGCATCTACGCCTTCTACCCCACCGATGTGCCCTTCCACCACCAGGCGCCCGGCCTCTACGGCGATCTGCTGGGCGACGCCATCCGCGCCAGCCGGGAGGTAGGGATGCGCGTCATCGTCCGCTATGACTTGATCGGCCTCCACCGTGACGCCTATGAGGCCCATCCTGGCTGGTTCTATCGCTCGCACGACGGCCGCCCCATGATCGACAAGGGGCTGTACATGACCTGCCCCAACGGCGGCTGGTGGCAGGAGCAGTTCTTCGCCCTCTGGGATGAGCTGACCGTGCGCTACCGCGTGGACGGGCTCTTCTTCAACGCCTGGGGGCACAAAGAGTCCACGCGGGAAGGCGAGTACTTCGGCCCCTGCCACTGCCCGACCTGCACGCGCCTCTTCGCCGCGCGCTACGGCCGCCCGCTGCCCGCCGGCCGCGACGCCGCCGACCCCGCCTACTGGCTCAACCGCGAGTTCCGCCAGCAGACGCTGGACGATCTCGGCCGGCGCATCTACCATTACACGCAGGAGCGCGATCCCGAGGTAGCGCTCTTCGCCGGCGCCGGCCACCGCGCGCTCGCCACCGGTCAGGCGGACTGCACCGAGATCGAGCTCCACTGCGGCTCCACCGCGGCCGCCACCGGGAGCCGCTGGCGCCACTCGCCCGGCGAGAGCTGCAAGGAGGTGGCCGCCCTCGGGCCCGGATTCGCCTCCGGCATCAACGCCGTCTACTGCCACGTCGGGCCGGGCCGCTGGCGGCTTTCGGCGGCGCCGCCCGGCTGGCTGGGCTACACGCTGGCGCAGACCATCGCCAACGCCGGCTGGCCCTTCTGCATGATGATCGGCACCATCGATACCCAGGAGGACCGCACCGCCCTGCCGGTCCTCTTGGATCTGCTCACCTTCGCCCGCGATCACGAGGACACCTACCGGGACCTGCAATCCGCGGCGCGCATCGGCCTCCTCTACTCACGGCGCACCGCCACCGCCGCGCCCGGCTGGACCGACACCACCGACCGGTACGTCAAGCACTTCCGCGGCTGGTACGACCTCCTCACCAGGAAGCACCGCCTCTTCGACGTGCTCT
>CADCTO010000252.1 GCA_902805585.1 uncultured Armatimonadota bacterium
GGCCTCGCGCAGGTGCGCCTCGGCGGTGCCGTCCTCGGAGCCGCCCTCCGGGTACAGCAGGCGCAGGTGCGCCCCTTCGGCCTCCTGCTTGTCCCACCACTTGATCAGGTGCGCGCCCTCGCCCCAGTACAGGATGACCCCTTCGGGGTCCATGAGGAAGATGGCGTAGTCGCGCACGTTGTCGGCCAGCGCCACGAACGCGGGGTTGGTGCGGCGCAGCGCTTCTTCGGCCGCCGCCGGCCCGAGGCCCTCCGGCAGCCCGCGCCGCCGGGCCTCGCCGCGCTCCCGGGCGGCGCGGCGCTCGCGCGTCTCGCTCCGGTGGGACGGGTCGGCGGCGGGGCGCCCGGCGTCCGCCCCGGTGTCGGTGTCCTTTTGCATGGTCTCCGGCTTTCTGTGGCTGTCCGTCACGCGTTCCCGGAACCGCCGCGGACACTGCCGCGTTCGCCACACGGCGGCTGGTTTCCTGCACCGGGGGCGGGGCAGGGCGGACCGGCGGGGCCGGGGGCGGCGGGTGTAGCGCGGGCGGAACCCCGGTATAACACGATACCGCGATGAGAGAACGGATACAGGCGGCGTGGGAATCGTTCCGGGCCTGCGCGCCGGGCACGCGCTGCCAGGAGCGCTACTGGCGCCGGCGCGAGGCGGGCGGGCGCGCCGGGACGGTGCGGCGCGTGTTCGGCGGGCTTGCCGTCGTCGCGCTGGGCGTGGTGCTGATCCCCCTGCCCGGCCCCGGCGGACTCATCATCCTGTTCGGGCTGGCGCTGGTCGGCGGCGAGGTCCTGCCCCTGGCCCGCCTCCTGGACTGGGCCGAGGTGTGGGCGCGGGCCGTGTGGGCGGTGACGCCCGGCCCCGCGAAAAAGGCGGCCCACGTCCTGCTGCTGGCGGGCTTCGTGCTCGCCCTGTACACGGCCTTCCGCCTGGTCCTGGGCGCCGCCCGGTAGTTCCCGCCTCCGCCCGCCCGGTTTCACGCGGCGGCGGGGGCGGTAAACCGTCTACGGACACGGGCGCCTTTCGGGGCCCGGGAAAGGAGCGAGCGACCAGAGCCATGCGATTCGCGACCGTTCTGCGCGGCGGCGGCGGCGCCGCCGCCGACCGCGCCGCCCGGGACGCCGTCCGGCAGGCGGCCCTTCCGATCACCGGCGCGTCCCGGGACTACGACCCGCTGCTGGAGCGCATCGGGGACGCGCGCTTCGTGCTGATCGGCGAGGCGTCGCACGGGACGCACGAGTTCTACAACGAGCGGGCGCGCATCACGCGCCGCCTGATCGAGGAGAAGGGGTTCAACGCCGTGGCGGTCGAGGCCGACTGGCCGGACGCCTACGCCGTGAACCGGTTCGTCCGGGCGGAAGGGGGCGACGGCGACACGGCCATCGACTCGCTGGCCGGCTTCGAGCGCTTCCCGCAGTGGATGTGGCGCAACGCCGTCGTCCTCGACTTCATCACCGACCTGCGCCAGCACAACGACGCCGTGCCCCCCGGGCAGCCCGCGGTGGGCTTCTACGGCATCGACCTGTACAGCCTGGGCGGGTCCATCCAGGCCGTGCTGGGCTACCTCGACACGATCGACCCCGAGGCCGCCCGGCGGGCGCGCGAGCGCTACGCGTGCTTCGAGATGTTCGGCAACGACCCGCAGCAGTACGGCATGGCCGCCGGGTTCGGCATCGAGGAGCCCTGCGAGGACGAGGCGATCCACCAACTCGTGGAGCTGCAAAAAAGGGCGGCGGAACTTGCGGGACGGGACGGGCAGTCGGCCGAGGACGAGTTTTTCTTCGCCGAGCAGAACGCCCGGCTCGTGGTGAACGCCGAGGAGTACTACCGGGCCATGTTCCGCGGCGGGCGCGACAACACGTGGAACCTGCGCGACACGCACATGGCCGACACCCTGGACGCCCTCGACGCGCACCTGACGCGCCGCGACAACCGCCCGGCCCGCATCGTCGTCTGGGCGCACAACTCGCACCTCGGCGACGCGCGGGCGACCGAGATGGGCGGGG
>CADCTO010000253.1 GCA_902805585.1 uncultured Armatimonadota bacterium
CGGCCCAGTACGCGGCGCGCACGGAGGAGGCGACGGTGATGGGGCAGACCATCCAGAGACTCCGCGCCGAGATCGCCGAGATGGAGGCGCTCGAAAACGAGCGCGGCGCGTTGCTCGCCGAGCGCGAGGCGCTCCCGCAAACCCTCCGGGCGCGCGTGGGGAAGACGCTCGCGCAGATGCTCGAGACGCGCGGCCGCGACGCCGTCCAGTACTTTCCGGTTCCGGACGACGCGCTGCGCGTCTTCGCGGCCGTGGAAGGGGTCGAGCACCAGATCCGCTACCTGGAAGAGACGAGCGGCCGCATCCGGGGCGACCTGGCCCAGCTGCTCGACCGGTCGGGCCGGCTGCGGGAGGAGGCGCGGCGTTACGAGAACGGCCGCCACCGGTACCGCAATAAGCGCTTCACCGAAGAGCAGTTCGGAAAACGATTCGGGCGGAGCGGCCGCTACGCACGCCTGCATGACCGCTACGGGCGCACCAGCCGGACCGTCTACGGGTTCCAGGACTACGGGCGTGGCGCGACGTACGAAGACTTCCTCTGGTGGGACGTGATGACCGACGGACGGCTGGACGGCGACTTCATCCCCGAGGTGGCCGAGTGGCGCGAGCGTCACCCCGCCGCCTCGTCCGCCTCGGCCGGGGGGCGCGACCCGGACTCCGCCGCGGACGCGTCGTCGTGGTCGCTGCGGGACGATTCGTAGGCGCCCCCGTGCCAGCCCGCGCGGCGCCGCTGCGGATCCTGTGCTACGCCGTGAACGGGCTCGGGCTGGGGCACGTGACCCGGCTCGTGGCCGTGTGTCGCCAACTCCGCCGACTGACCACCGTGCTGGGCATCCCGGCCGAGATCCTGTTCGTGACGTCGAGCGAGGGCGACGCCCTCGCCTTCCAGCACGGTTTCGCGACCTTCAAGATCCCGTCGAAGACGCTGGCGCAGGCGTGCCGGCTGGACCCGCACCGCTACCGAAAGATCGCCCGGCAGTGGATCTGGAACGCCGTCAACCTGATCTCGCCCGACCTGCTGATCGTGGACACGTTCCCGGCGGGCACCTTCAACGAGCTGCACGGGGTGCTCGACCTGGGCACGAAAAACGTGTTCATCTACCGGGCGGTACGGCCGGAGGTCGCCGCGGAACCGTGGTTCCGGTCCGCCCTGGAGGGCTATGACCTGATCCTGCGCCCGCAGGAGGGCCCCGAGGAGCGTGCTGAAGACGAAGTTCCGGCCGGGCTGCGGGATCGGACGGCGACCGTCGGGCCGATGCTGCTCCGCTCCGTGTCGGAGACCTACGAGCGGGACGGGGCGCGCGACCAGCTCGGCCTGCCCGCCGGCGGGCAGGCGGTGTACGTCTCGACCGGGGGCGGCGGGGACCGCGAGGCCGAGGCGCTGCTGGGCGAGCTGGTGGCGGCGTTCCGCGGGATGCCGGACGTCCGGTTTGTCGTCGGGGCGGGGCTGCTGTACCGCGGGCGGGAGTGGGCCGCGCCGAACGTGGCCTGGACGCGGCGGCCCGTACTGGTGGAGTGCTTCCGGGCGTTCGATGCGGCGGTCACCGCCGGGGGGTTTAACACCGTCTGGGAACTGATGCACTGCGGCGTCCCCTGCCTGTTCCTCGCCCGACCCCGGGGCTGGGACGACCAGGAGGCGCGGGCGGAACGCTGCGCGGCGGCCGGGGCAGGCCGGCTGCTGACATCGCGCGAGCCCGACGCCGTCCGCGCCGCCCTGAGCGAACTGCTGGAGCCGGGGGAACGGGAACGGTGCGCGGCCGCGGCGCGCGGGCTGGTGCCCCGGAACGACGCGCTCGACGCGGCCGAGGAGATCCTTTCCCTGGCGGTGGACCGCGAGCGCGTCGAGGCGGCGTCGCTGCTGGTCGACCCGGGCGCGCTCTTCGCCGCCGAACAGGCGGGGATCGGCGAAGACGATCTGCTGCAGGCTTCGGTCCGGGTCGCGGCGCGGGCAACGGACGCGCCGGATGCCGGTGCGGCGGAGGCCGCGGTCGAGGCCGCCCTTTCGCTGCTTTGCGGGGCGGCCGAGCGGGGCCACGCAACCCGGCGGGCGCTCGCGGTTCTGAAGAAGGTGGAGCCCTGCCCTACGCCCGAGTCGGTCGCGGCGCGGGCCCTGGAACTGCTGGAACACGAAACGGAGGTGAGCCCGTGAGATACCGCACGTTTGTAGGTCTGCGCACCGCAGCCCTCGCCGGGCTGGTCGCGTCCGGCGGCTGGCTGATGGTCCGGGGCTGTCAACCCGGCGCCACGCCGGCCGCCACCACGCCCAGCCGCCCGGCGGTGGTCGCCGTCGGTACGGAGCCCGCTCCCGCGCGCGTCGCGCCGAGCCCGCGCCGAAACGTTGCCGCGAAGCCGACGAGCCCTCAATCCCTGACGGAGTTGCACCGGGAGGTGCTGCGGCGGGCGAAAGAACCCCTCTCGAACGGCACGTCCGACGGGAAAGGGCGCAAGTGGCGCATCAAGCAGGGGTCCCAGGTGATCGAGCTGCGCTGCGACGAGTCCAAGGGGTTCAAGACCTGGAACCGGGTCAAGCTCGACCTGGACCGGGACAAACAGTGGGACGAGGCGTGGGACCTGCGGCCGGACGGCGGCGTGAAGCGGCGGGTCGCCCCGAACGACGACGAGAACTATTCCGTCACCTACGACCTGGAGGGGGGCGCGTGGGTCCGGCGGGCGACGTAGCCGCCACTACGCCACCAGTCCGGCGGAGGGCGCCGGCGGCGGCGCTGCGACTGGCGGAGGCGCGTGATGCGCGACCCCCGAGCGCGGGGCCGCAGAGCGTCAGCGTCGTGCTGACCAACGCCTGCAACCTGAACTGCGTCACCTGCTGGACGTACTCGCCCCTGCGCCGGGAGCGGCCCGCCCTCGAATGGGTGCGCCGCCGCCTGGACCGCCCGTTGCTGAAGCTCCTGTTCGCCGACCTGGCCGGCCTCGGCACCGAGCGCGTCATCTTCACCGGGGGCGGCGACCCGCTCGCCCACCCCGAATTTCTCGGGATCGCGGGTGACGCCAAGGCGGCCGGGCTCAAGGTCACGCTGATCTCCAACCTGACCCTCGTGCGCGAGCGTGAAGCGTTCCTCGCGCTCCGCCTGGACACGCTGCTCGCCAACTTCTCCTGCGCGGACGCCGCCACGTACGTCGCCTTCCACCCGAACCGTGCCGCCGCCGACTTCGGCCGCCTGCTCGACACGCTTCGGGCGGTCCGGGCGGGCGGCACGGAACTGAAACTCGTCTTCGTGGTCTGCCGCGTGAACGCGCACGTGGTCGCGGACCGGCTGATCGACGTGGCCGCCGAACTCGGGGCGTCCATACAGCTCAAACCGATGAGCGCCACGCCCGACACGGGATCGCTCCTCCTGACCGGCGCGCAGCGGGACGTCCTGCTGGAGGCGCGGCCCCGGCTCGAACGGCGGGCGGCCGAGGCGGGCGTGCACACGAACGCGGACGCCTTCTTCGCCGCGCTCTCCGGCGAGTCCGCCGAACGTTTCCCGATCGATTCCGTCGGCTGTCGGGCCGGCCACTACTACGCCCGCGTGGACGCCCGCGGCGACGTCCGCTACTGCTGCAACCCCGCCGAAGGGCTGACGGTCGGGAGCCTCCACGACGCCGCCTTCGCCGACCTCTGGCATTCCGCCGCCTGGCAGGCGCTGCGCGAACGGCTGCACGGCGGCGGCTTCTTCGAGGGCTGTGAGCGCTGCGGCAAGTTCGATCTTAACCTCCGCATCGCGGAGCAGTTGCGGGTTCCGCGGTGAAACCCGGCAGGGCGAGGCGGAAGTTCTCAGGTGCGTAAGGAAAACTCGCCCGTAGATGCCGCCGCCGTCCCGGCGCCGGGAGTTCTTCGACGTACCGGCCCGGTGCGCGTGGTCGGCCACGCCCTGGCCGATGACGGCGGCGCTTTCCTCGGGCTGGGCGTTTCGTACTTCACGGCGCTCTGGCGCTGCAAGAACGACCGGCAGCGGCTGGAGAGCGATCTCGCCTTCCTGTCCCGGCAGGGGTTCAACTACTACCGCATGCTCTCGATGGTGGGCTGGTACGCCGCGTGGGAGGGCCGGGAGGTCGCACCCGTTGCGTTCACGAACCGGGAGGGCAAGCGAGTGAGCGCCTGGCCCGACTACTGGCGGCAGCTCCGCGACCTGATCGACCTCGCCTACGACCGCTACGGGCTGCGCACCCAGGTCACGATCTTCGCCGACGCCCAGCTGATGCCGGATAAAGGCGCGCGGATCGACCATATGAGGAAGCTCCTGGCGGAAGTCCTTCCCGGGCGGAAGAACAAGATCCTCCTGCTCGAAGTGGCGAACGAGGCATGGCAGAACGGATTCCCCGACGCCCGGGGCGTCGCCGACCTGCGGGAGTTCACGGAGTATCTGGCGGGCCGAACGCAGATCCCGGTCGCGACCACGTCCAACCACGAGGGCTCGTTCCGTGACCTGTATACCGGCAGCCCGGCCGACATTGCCACCTGGCACTTCAGCCGCGACAAGGGGACCGACGGCGGGTGGAAGCCGGTCTACGACTGCTGGGGCCTGGGCGACCTGCCGGGCTGCCCCCCGGTGAGCAGCAACGAACCGATCGGGCCGGGGTCCTCGGTGGACGCGGAGACGGAGCCGATCCGCCTGGTGATGGCGGCCGCCTTCGCCTACGCCGCGAAGCTCCCGATGTACGTCTTCCACAGCGAAGCGGGCGTGTTCGGCAGGACACGCTTCCAGGACACGCCGGCTGTCGACCGCTTCCGCTCGGTGATGCGCCTGCTCCCTCCGGACCTGGCGAACTGGCGACGTAACGACGGCAAGGAGGCGGATGCTCCCTTCACCGTCTTCGCAGGCGGGAAGGCCAACCGCTACTGGCCGGAAGTCGACTCGCGCATGGACGGATGCGTCCGGAACACCGGCAGCCGTAAAGGGAGGCGATTCGTCTGCGTGCCCATCGGGATCCGGCGGGGCGGACTCGTGCTGGAGGCGCGTAGACCGACGCACTTCAGCGTCCATGATCCCCTGTCAGGGAAGTTGGTGCTGAGCGCGAACAGCCCGACCGCGGAGCGCCGCGTCCTGCCGCAGGGTCCCGGAGCCTACATCATCCTGGGGACCGAACAGGCGCCGGCAGACCATCGAGCCTCCGCGGAGTGAGACGTCGTGCCCATGGGCCACTCCGGACGTCCCGGGGCGGCAGGGTCGTCGGGAGCCCGGTGCAGCGGCGGCGCGGGGTCGGCGGCGCTGCGCGTGAGATCATTGTCCCGTCATCCCTCGTGCCCCGCATAAACTTGGGAGAATCAACCTCATGCCTGAAAAACTTCATGTCGCCCTGGTCGGGCTGGGATTCGGAAGCGCGTTCGCCGAGATCTACCAGCATCACCCCGATGTCGGGGCCCTCACCCTGTGCGACGCGGACCCGGAACGTCTGGGCTCGTTGAGCGGCAGGCTGGGCAGCCACCGGACGGCAGCCACGCTGGACGAGGTGCTCGCCGACCCGTCCGTGGACGCCGTCCACCTCAACACCGGCATCCCGGACCACGCCCGCCACTCCCTCGCGGTCCTCGAGGCGGGCAAGCACTGCGCCTGTACGGTGCCCATGGCGACCTCGCTCGATGACATCCGCGCGGTCATCGCGGCGCGCCGCCGCAGCGGCAAGAACTACATGATGATGGAGACGCAGTTCTACGCCCGCGACTTTCTCTTCGCCTGTGAACTGCGCGACCGGGGCGTGTTCGGGCGGCTGCAGATGTTGCGCGGCGCGCATTACCAGGACATGGAGAACTGGCCCGCCTACTGGGCCGGCCTGCCGCCGATGTGGTACGCCACCCACGCCGTCGCCCCCTGCCTGGCCTTCGCCGAAACGCGGGCGCGGAGCGTGCACTGTGTCGGCAGCGGGTGGATGCGCGACGAGCTGAAAGCGCCGTACGGGAACCCGTTCCCGGTGGAAACGGCGATCTTCCAGCTCGAACGCGCCGAGCCGCTCGCCATGGAGATCACCCGCGCCCTGTTCCATTCGGCGCGGGGTTATACCGAATCGTTCCACGTCTACGGCGAGGACGCGACGCTCGAAGCGGCGCAATTGGAGGGCGAGGAGTCCCCGGTCCTGTTCCGCCTCAGCCCGCTGGGCGAGCGGCCGGGCCCGCGCCGCAGCAGCCACGAGCGCCTTTACGTGCCGGACTACGCGCACCGCCTGCCGCCGGAGATCGCCCGCTTCACCTGCGCCGTGGCGTTGGACGGGCGCGGCGAACACCCTTCGGTGATACACGGCGGCGGCCACGGCGGCTCGCATCCGCACCTCGTGCACGAGTTCGTGCGCAGCATCGTGGAAGCGCGGCCGCCCGCGATCGATGAGGTCCGGGCCGCCGACTGGACGGCCCCGGGCGTCTGCGCCCACCAGTCGGCCCTGCGCGGCGGCGCGGCCGTCGAAGTGCCGTCGTTCGACGGATGCGAGGATAAAAGCAGGGGCTAAGGGGGCGACGGGCGGGCCGGCCTACACTTCCTCCGCGTAGGCCAGAGTCCCGAACTGGGCCGCGTGCAGACGCTGGTAGACGCCCCCGGTGGCGAGCAGCTCGTGGTGGCGTCCCTGTTCGGCGACACCGGTCTCGTCCACCACGATGATCCGGTCCGCGTTCTGGATGGTGGCCAGACGGTGCGCGATCACCAGCGTGGTGCGGCCCACGGCCAGTTCCGCGAGCGACGCCTGGATCGCGCGCTCGGTCTCGGTGTCCAGGGCCGACGTCGCCTCGTCCAGGATGAGGATCGGCGGGTTCTTCAGGAACATACGCGCGATCGCCAGGCGCTGTTTCTGCCCGCCGGAGAGCTTCACGCCCCGCTCGCCGATGACCGTGTCCAGCCCGTCGGGCAGCCGCGCGATCATCTCTTCCAGCCGCGCGCGCCGCGCCGCTTCCCATATCTCCGCCTCGCTCGCGTCCAGCCGCCCGTAGGCGATGTTCTCGCGGATGGTGCCCGCGAAGAGGAACACGTCCTGCTGCACGATGCCGATGTTGCGGCGCAGCGAAGCGAGCGTCATCTGCCGGATGTCGATGCCGTCCACCCGGATGCGCCCCGCGTCGATCTCGTAGAAGCGCGGCACCAGCGAGCAGATGGTCGTCTTGCCCGCGCCGCTGGGGCCGACGAAGGCGACCGTCTCGCCGGGGCGGATAATGAGGCTGATGCCGTCCAGCACCTTCTTATGCGCGTCGTAGCCGAAGCTGACGTCCTCGAAGCGTATCTCCCCGCGCAGGTGCCCGACGGGCGCCGCGTCCGGCGCGTCGGCGATGTCGGGCGCGGTGTCCAGCAGCTCGGTGTAGCGCTTGAAGCCGGCGATGCCCTTGGGGTAGGTCTCCAGGACGGCGTTGATCTTCTCGACGGGCCGGAAGAACACGTTCACCAGCAGCAGGAACCCCATGAACCCGCCGACCGTCAACTGGCCGCGGAGCACGAAGTAGGCGCCCGCGATCATCACGAAGAGCTGCACGATCCGCATCGTCATGTAGCTGAGCGACATGCTTTTCGACATCAGGCGGTAGGCGTCCAGCTTGGTGTCGCGGTACCGCGCGTTGTCGCGTGCGAAGAGCGCGCGCTCGTGGTCCTCGTTGGCGAAGGCCTGCACGACGCGGATGCCGCCTACGTTCTCCTCGATGCGCGCGTTGAAATCGCCCACGCGGCCGAAGAGGGTGCGCATGGTGTGCGTCATCGCCCTGCCGTAACGGGTGGAGATCCAGGTCATGGGCGGGACCACCAGGCCGGTGATAAGCGCCAGCTCGGGGTGCAGCGTGTACATGAGCGCGAACGAGCCGAGGAACGTCATCACGGCGATGAAGGCGTCCTCCGGCCCGTGGTGCGCGACCTCGCCCACGTCCTCCAGGTCCTTGGTGACGCGGGCGACCAGGCGGCCCGTCTTCTGGTTGTCGTAGAACCGGAACGAGAGCTTCTGCAGGTGGTCGAATATCTTGCGGCGCATCTCGGTCTCGATGGAGATGCCCAGCACGTGGCCCCAGTAGTTCACGACGTACTGGAGCCCCGTGTTCAGCAGGTAGATCGCGAGCAGCCCCGCCGCCGCGCCCAGGATGAGGCCCCAGTTCTGGCTCGGCAGGAGCCGGTCCACGTAGGCCTTGACCGCCAGCGGGAACGCCAACTCCAGCAGCCCCGACGCAACGGCGCAGGAGAAGTCGAGCAGGAACAGCCACCGGTGGGGGCGGTAGTACGAGAAGAATCGGCGAAGCATAGGTGGTTTATACCGCTGGCATCGGGACGACA